>DASYPG010000140.1:0-17549 GCA_036006885.1 Burkholderiales bacterium
CACCAGGATGCTCGCCATGCCGCCGGCCGAGAGCTCCGCGATCGTGACCGCGCCGGCGCGGCAGATCACGAGATCGGCTTCCGCGTAGCGCCTGGCCATGTCGTCGATGAAGGCGACGAGCTCACCTTCGACACGCGCATCGGCATAGTTCTGCTTGAGGACCTGCAGATGCTTCTCGCCGGACTGGTGCACCACCGATACCGGCGTCGAGAGCAGCGCGAGCGCCTTCGGCACCGCTTCGTTCAGCGCCTGGGCGCCGAGGCTGCCGCCGACGACCAGGATCCTGGTCGGCCCCGTCCTGCCCTGGAAGCGGGCTTCCGGAAGGGCCACTGCCGCGATCTCGCCGCGCACCGGGTTGCCGGTCCATTCGGCCGAGCCCAGCGCCTGCGGAAAGGCGACCATGACCTTGTCGCTCACGGTGGAGAGCACCCGGTTGGCGAGGCCGGGCACCGCGTTCTGCTCGTGCAGCGCGAGCGGGCGATTGAGAAGCGAGGCCATCATGCCGCCCGGGAACGCGACGTAGCCTCCCAGGCCCAGCACCACGTCGGGCTTGAGCGCCCGGATGAGCCGCGCGCTTTCCCAGAACGAGTAGAGCAGATTCGCCGGCAGCAGCAGCTTTTGCACGAGTCCCTTGCCCCGGGCCGCCTTGGCGCGGATCCACGCGGTGCGGTAGCCGCGTGGCGGCACCAGGCGCTCTTCCATTCCGCCGCGCGCGCCCATCCACACCACCTCCCAGCCCGCCGCGCGCATCTCGTGGGCGACCGCGAGGCCCGGGAAAATATGTCCGCCGGTGCCACCCGCCATGATCAGGATGGTTTTCACGCGTGGAGCCCCCTGGCGAGCTGGCGATTCTCCCAATCGATGCGCAGCAGAATGGCGAGCGCCACGCAGTTCACCACCAGGCCGGAGCCGCCGTAGCTCATGAGCGGCAGCGTGAGCCCCTTGGTCGGGAGCAGCCCAACGTTCACCCCCATGTTGATAAGCGCCTGGAAGCCGATCCACACGCCGATGCCCTGGGCGGCAAGCGCGGCAAAGTAGCGCTGGTGGAGCGTGGCCTGCCGTCCGATGGCGAAAGCGCGCGCCACGATGCACAGGAATAGAGCGATCACGAGCGCCACGCCGACGAAGCCGAGCTCCTCCGCGATGACCGCGAGCAGGAAGTCGGTGTGCGCCTCCGGAAGATAGTGCAGCTTCTCGAGGCTCGCCCCGAGGCCCACGCCGAGCCATTCGCCGCGGCCGAAGGCGATCAGCGAATGCGACAGCTGGTACCCCTTGCCGAAGGCGTCGGACCAGGGATCCATGAAACCGAAGATGCGCTGCATGCGGTAGGGGGAGGAAACAATCAGCACCACGAAGCCGGTGGCGAGCATCCCGAGAAGCGCCATGAAATGGCGCCCGTTCATGCCGCCGAGGAACAGGATGCCGAAGGCGCTGACCGCGATCACCACCAGCGCCCCGAAGTCGGGCTCGCGCAGGAGAAGCCACGAGACGAGCAGCATCACCGCGAGCATCGGCAGGAGGCCCCTCCTGAAGCTCTTCATCACCGCATGCTTCCTCGCGGTGTAGTCGGCCGCGTAGAGGACAGCGCCGAGCTTGACCAGCTCCGAAGGCTGGACGCTCGCGAAGGGAATGTCGAGCCAGCGGCGCGCGCCGTTCACCTCGCGCCCGATCCCCGGCACGAGCACCAGCGCGAGCAGCGCCACGCCGGCGGCGAACAGCCATGGCGCCGCGCTCTGCCACAGCTTCACCGGCGCGAGAAATACGGTGAGCGCGGCGGTGAGCGCGGCGGCGAGGAACAGCCCGTGCCGCGCGAGATACCAGGCGGCATTGTGGCCGGTGAAGCGGCTCGCCTCCGCGGTCGCTATCGACGACGAGTACACCATGACCAGGCCCAGGGCGGCGAGCAGCAGCGCCGCCCAGGCGAGCGAGCGGTCGTACTCCGCGGTCGGCGCGCTGCGCGCGAAGACATAGGTGCGGCTCACGTCCGCAGCCCCCGTACCGCGGCCGCGAAGGCCTCGCCGCGGTGCTTGTAGTCGCGAAACATGTCGAAGCTCGCGCAAGCCGGCGAAAGCAGCACCGCGTCACCGGGCTGCGCGACCTGTGCCGCCCGCTGCACCGCCTCCTCCAGCGAGCCGCAGCGTTCTCCCGAAACCGCCTTCTCGATGATCGCGGCATCGCGGCCGATGAGCAGCACCGCGCGTGCGAATTGCGCCGCGGGCGCGGCGAGCGGTGAGAAGTCCTGCCCTTTGCCCTCGCCGCCTAGGATGAGGACGGTGGGCCGTGCCAGGCCTTTCAGCGCGGCGATCGTGGCGCCGACGTTGGTGCCCTTGGAGTCGTCGTACCACTCGACTCCCCGCCGCGTGCGCACTAGCTCGAGCCGGTGCGGCAGGCCTTTGAACGTCTTGAGCCCCGTCGTCAGCGCGTCGAGCGGAACGTCCAGCGTGGCGGCGAGCGCGCACGCGGCGAGCGCGTTGGCGGCGTTGTGCCAGCCGCGGATCGGCAGCGCGGGCGCTTCGATCAGCTGCCTTCCGGCGCCGACCAGCGCGCCGTCCCGGATGCAGAAGTCGGCGGAATCGGAAAGGCTGAAAGTCGTCGTCGCGCGTCCCGGCTGCGCCATGGCGAGCACGCGCGCATCGTCGCGGTTCAGGATCTGCACGCCCTCGCCCTGGAAGATGCGCGCCTTCGCCGCGGCATAGTCCTCCAGCCCCGTGTAACGGTCGAGGTGGTCCTCGGTAACGTTGAGCACCGTGGCGGCGTGCGGCGCGAGCGACCAGGTGGTCTCGAGCTGATAGCTCGAGAGCTCGAGCACCCACGCCGCGGGTGCGACGCGGCGCTGCATCGAGGCCTCGAGCACGGCCGGGCCGATGTTGCCCGCGACCTCGCAATCGATGCCCGCGGCTCGCAGCAGGTGACCCGTCAGCGCGGTGACGGTGCTCTTTCCGTTTGTGCCGGTGATGGCGAGCACCTTGGCTGCGTTCTCCCACGCAAAGAGCTCGACATCGCCGACCACCGGGATCTGCCTCTGTCTTGCCTGCACGATCAACGGCTCTTCGAGCGGCAAGCCCGGGCTGATGCAAAGCAAGTCGACCCCCTCCAGCAGCGCATCGCCGAAAGGCCCGGTGTGGACCTCTCCCTTGAAATCCGTCTTGCGAGGCGGCGATGGCCGGGTGTCGGCGACCCGCGGCGTGCCGCCGCTGCGCTCGACCCAGCGAGCGACCGAAAGGCCGGTGTCGCCAAGGCCGAGCACCAGTACGCGCTTGCCTGCCAGAGCCATCCTGGGCGGGCGAGGAACAAGCGCGAAGGCGGACTCTCGCATCATCTGAGCTTGAGCGTCGACAGCCCGAACAGCACGAGCATCATCGTGATGATCCAGAAGCGCACCACCACCTGGCTCTCCTTCCAGCCCTCGAGCTCGTAGTGATGGTGCAGCGGCGCCATGCGGAAGATGCGCTTGCCGCCGCTGTACTTGAAGTACAGCACCTGGATCATGACCGACAGGGTCTCGGCGACGAACACGCCGCCCATGATGAAAAGCACGATCTCCTGGCGCACGATCACGGCGATCGTGCCAAGCGCCCCGCCCAGCGCGAGCGCGCCCACGTCGCCCATGAACACCTCGGCCGGGTAGGCGTTGAACCAGAGAAATCCCAGGCCCGCGCCCGCGAGCGCGCCGCAGATCACCGCGAGCTCGCCGGCGCCCGGTATGTAGGGCAGCCCGAGGTACTTGGAGAACAGCGCATGGCCCGCGACATAGGCGAAGATGCCGAGCGCGCTGCCGACGAGCACGGTCGGCATGATCGCGAGCCCGTCGAGCCCGTCGGTCAGGTTGACGGCGTTCGACGTGCCGACGATGACGAAGAACGTGAGCGCGACAAAACCGATGGTGCCGAGCGGGTAGGCGATGTGCTTGAAGAAAGGCACGATGAACTGGTTCAACGCCGGCATGGTCTGCGACAGAAAGCCCAGGTAGACCGCGGCCGAGAGCCCGATCACCGATTGCCAGAAGAGCTTCGCCTTCGGCGAAAGCCCTTTCGGATTGCGGTGCACGACCTTGCGGTAGTCGTCCACCCAGCCGACGGCGCCGAAAGCGAGCGTCACCAGGAGCACGACCCACAGGAGCCGGTTCGAGAGGTCGCCCCAGAGCAGGGTCGTGATGCCGATGGACACCAGGATCAGCGCTCCGCCCATGGTGGGCGTTCCGGCCTTGGTGAGGTGCGTGCGCGGGCCGTCGTCCCGCACCGCCTGCCCGATCTTGTACGCGGTCAGCTTGCGGATGAAGTACGGGCCCAGGATGAGCGAGACGGCGAGCGCCGTGAGACAGGCGAGCACCGCTCGCAGCGTGATGTAGTTGAAGACGTTGAAGAGCCGGACATCCTTGGCCAGCCACTGCGCGAACTCGAGCAGCATCAGTGACCTCCCTGCGCCGGTGCGCCCGTGAGCGCCGCCACCACGCGCTCCATCTTCATGAAGCGCGATCCCTTGACGAGAATGCTATTGCCACTCACGTGGGCAACAAGCTCTTCCACCTTGTCGAAGTGGCGTCCGCCGGGACCGAACGCCTGCACCGCGTCACGGGTGGCCTCGCCCAGGGCGAGCAGGCTCGAGATGCCCTTGGCGCGCGCATAGGCGCCCACCTCGCGGTGGAAATGCGCGCCCTGGGCGCCGACCTCCCCCATGTCGCCGAGCACCAGCACGCTCGGCCCTGGACAGGAGGCCAGCACGTCGATCGCCGCGCGTACCGAGTCAGGGTTTGCGTTGTAGGTATCGTCGATGAGCGTGGCGCCGCCCCGCGCCTGCTTGACCTGCAGGCGTCCGGTGTACGGGCGGAACGCCGTGAGTCCCTGCGCGATGCCGTTCACGTCGATTCCGGCCGCGTGGGCCGCCGCGGCGGCGGCGAGCGCATTGCGCACATTGTGCAGGCCGGGAATCGCAAGGGTCGCCTGCGCCTCGCCCTGCGGCGTGCGCAGCCACAACTCGCTTGAGAGCGGCTTCACCGCATGGCGCGCCGTCACTTGCGCGCTCGCGTCCAGGCCGAAGTCGATCACGCGGCGTGCACCCGCCCGGCTGCGAAAGAATCCGGCATGGGCGTCGTCGGCATTCACGACCGCGATCCCGTCGGCCGGCAGCGCTCCGTATACCGCGGCGTTCTCCGCCGCAACTTCCTCGACTGAGTTCATGAATTCGAGATGCTCGCGTTGGGCGTTGTTGACCAGCGCGACGCTGGGCCGCGCGATGTCGGCGAGATAGGCGATCTCGCCCTTGTGGTTCATGCCGAGCTCGACGGCGCACCAGCGGTGCGCCTGCCGCATGCGCAGCAGGGTGAGCGGCACGCCGATGTCGTTGTTGAGGTTGCCGGCGGTGACGAGCACGGTTTCGTCGCCCGCGTGGGAGCGCAGGATCGAGGCGAGCATCTCCTTGACTGTGGTCTTGCCGTTCGACCCCGCCACCGCGATCAGCGCGGGACGAAACCGCGCGCGCCAGTGCCGCGCCAGGACGCCGAGCGCTAGGCGCGTATCGTCGACCACGGCCGTGGGCAGCGGCAGATCGCCCACGTACCTGGAATCGATTAACGCCGCCGCCGCTTTCGCGGCGGCGGCGTTCTGCAGGAAACCGTGGCCGTCGAAGCGCTCGCCCCGCAGCGCGACGAAGAGTTCGCCTCTGCGCAGCGTGCGGCTGTCGGTCGACACGCCGCTGAAGCGCACATCGGCGCCGCGCACGCCCGCGCCCAGGACCGCCGCCGCTTCGGCGAGGCTCATCATGCGCGCCCGCCCCGGCGCAATGCGTCGCGCGCCACCGCGACATCCGAGAAGGCGAGGCGCCGGCCCGCGATCTCCTGGTAGGTCTCGTGGCCCTTGCCGGCGATGAGCACGACGTCGGCATCGGACGCGCGCGCGATCGCCGCCTCGATCGCACTCGCCCGGTCCGGCTCGACCTCGCAGTCGCCCGAGATGCCGGCGCGTATCGCCTGGATGATCGTCAGGGGGTTTTCGCTGCGCGGATTGTCGGAAGTCACCACCGCCCGGTCGGCGAGGCGGGACACCACGGCGCCCATGGCCGGACGTTTGGCCGCATCGCGGTCACCGCCCGCGCCGAATACCGCGACGAGCTTGCCGCCGCGCTGCGCCGCGACCGGGCGCAGCGCCTGCAGTACCTTCTCGAGGGCATCGGGCGTGTGCGCGTAATCAACCACCACGAGCGGCCTGTCGCCGACCTGTTGCATCCGTCCGGGAACCGCCGGCAAGCGGGACAGCATCGCCGCCGCGTCCTCGAATGCAATTCCATGCGCGATGAGACAGCCCAGCACGCCGAGAGCGTTCGCCATGTTGAAGCGACCGAGCTGATTCACCTTCGCCGCGGCGCGGCCCCAGCTCGATTCGATCTCAATCTCCCCGGTGCCGACCCTAGCGGCGACGAGGTACTCGCCGCCGTTGCGCGCTCCCGAGACGCTGTAGCCGATCACGCGCACACCCCTGCCTTCGAGGCGCTGGGCGAGACGCACGCCGACCACGTCGTCGAGGTTGAGCACCGCGCATGCGAGTCCGGGCGTGTCGAAGAGCTTCGCCTTCGCCTGCGCATAGGCTTCCATCGAGCCGTGGTAGTCGAGGTGGTCGTGGGACAGGTTGGTGAAGAGCGCGCAGTCGAAGGCAACGCCGTGGACGCGGTCCTGCGCCAGGCCGTGCGAGGAAACCTCCATGGCGACCGCGACCGCGCCCTCGGCCAGGAATTGCTTCAGCAGGCGGTGGATTTCGAGCGCATCGGGCGTGGTGTTCGCCGCGTCGACCAGGGCGCCAGGAAAGCCGGCGCCCAGGGTGCCGATCACGGCGGCGCGAGTACCGCGAGCGGACAGCGCAGCCGCGATCCATTGGCTGCACGAGGTCTTGCCGTTGGTTCCCGTAACGCCACACACCCAGAGGCCATCGGAGGGCCGGCCGTAGAATTCATGCGCCAGGCTGCCGGCCCGCGCCTTGAGGTTGCGCACGCCCACGTTCGCGATGCGCCACTCGCTGCGCCAGGCGAATCCCTCGCTCTCCCAGAGCACTGCGGACGCACCGCGGCCGATCGCATCGGCAATGTGGCCGCGTCCGTCGGCTTTTTCGCCGGGGTAAGCGAGGAACGCGACGCCCGGGGCGCAACGCCGGCTGTCCGATGAAAGCGCCTCGATCATCGCGCCTTGTGCCGCCAGTTCCCGCATCGGCTCCACGTCACGTACTCTCCTTCGCCTCCTCGCCCTCGCCGGGAACGGCGAGCGGCTCGAGCGGCGCATCGTGCGGCACCTCGAGCAGGCGCAGCGCTCCCTGCATCACCTGCGCGAAGACCGGCGCCGCGACCGCTCCGCCGTAATACTGCCCCATCGGCTCGTCGATCATCACCGCCACCACCAGGCGCGGCGCCGATGCCGGCGCCAGGCCGACGAAAGAGGAGAGATACTTGTCGGCCGCATAGCCGCCGTGGTCGAGCTTGTGCGCCGTGCCGGTCTTGCCCGCGACGCGCCATCCCATGATGCGCGCGCGCGGGCCCGTGCCGCCGGGCTGCACCGCGAGCTCCAGCATCGAGCGCACCGCGCGCGCCGTGTCCGGGGAAATGACCCGCTCGCCGCCCGCCTGCACGCCGCGTTTGACCAGCGTCAGCGGCACCAATTCCCCGTCGCGGGCGAAGACCGTGTAGGCGTGCGCAAGCTGCGCCAGGCTGACCGAGATACCATGCCCGTAAGCCATGGTGGCCTGCTCGATCGGGCGCCAGCTGCGGTAAGGGCGCAGCTTTCCGCCAGCGGCGCCCGGAAACTCGAGCTGGGGCGGCTGGCCGAACCCCACTCGCTGGTACAGCTGCCACAGCGTCTCGGGCGGTAGTGCGAGCGCAAGCTTTGCCGCGCCCACGTTGGACGACTTCTGGAGAATCTGCGCCACGCTCAGGGCTGACGCCGGATGCACGTCGCGGATGGTGTGGTTGGCGAGCGTCAGCGTGCCGGGCGCCGTAGCCACCACAGTCGCCGGCGTTACGGCTCCGCTCTCGAGCGCCGCGGCAATGGTGAAGGGCTTCAACGTCGAGCCCGGCTCGAAAAGATCGGTGATTACGCGGTTGCGAAGCTGCGCGCCGGTCAGCCGGGCGCGGTTGTTCGGGTTGAACGAGGGCAAGTTGACGAGCGCCAGCACCTCGCCGCTGCGCACGTCGACCGCGATCAGGGCGCCAGCCTTGGCGCGGTGCTGTTCCACCGCGCCTTGCAGGGCGCCGAAAGCGAGGCTTTGCAGCTTGCCGTCGATCGAGAGCACGAGGTCGCGCCCGTCCTGCGCCGAGCGGATCGATTCGACGTCCTCGACGATGCGCCCGAGGCGGTCTTTCAGCACCCGGCGCGTTCCGGGCGTTCCCGCGAGATGCGACTGGAACGCGAGCTCGACGCCTTCCTGGCCGGCATCGTCCACGCCGGTGAAGCCGATGAGATGGGCAGTCACTTCGCCGCCAGGGTAGTAGCGGCGGAATTCGCGATGCTGATAGACGCCCTTCAGGCCGAGCGCGGCGACCGCATCCGCCGTATCCGGCGATACCTGGCGCTTCAGATAGACGAAGTCGCGCGCGGATTCGTCCAGCTTCTTCTGCAGCTCGCGAGCCTCCAGGCCGAGCAGCGCGGCAAGCTTGCGGCGCTGCGCGGCTGAGAGCTCCACATCCCCCGGAATCGCCCAGATCGACTTCACGGGCGTGGACACGGCGAGCGCGTCGCCGCGGCGGTCGACGATCTTGCCGCGCGTCGCGGGAACCTCGATCAGGCGCGAATAGCGCGCATCGCCCTTGCCCTGCAGGAACTCGGTTTCCAGCGCCTGCAGATAGAGCGCGCGGCCCCCGAGCAGCGCGAAGCCGGCCGCGAGCGTCGCGAGCACGAGCCGCGCTCGCCAGACCGGGAACCGGACCAGCCCTTGGGTCGCCGCGCTCACCGGGATGGCGCGACCAGCCTAACCCGGCGCGGATCCGGCGCGCGCATGCCGAGGGTCGAGGCCGCGATCCTCTCAACGCGCTGGGGCTGGCCCCAGGTGCTCGCCTCGAGCTGCAGCTGGCCGTGCTCGATGTCGAGCTCGCGGGAGCGGTTCTGCTCGCGTTCGAGGTCGGAGAACAGCTTCCTCGCCCTATGCTGCGAAGTGACGAGCCCGAGCGCGCAGGCAACGAGAACCGCGAGGAGGAGGAGGTTCAGTTTCGCCACCGCGCGCCGGGCTCGATTCGAAAGTGCTCCGCATGGAAAGGCCCCGCGGTGCGCTCGGCCACCCTAAGGATGGCGCTCCGCGCCCGCGGGTTTCTTCTTGTCTCTTGCGCCGACGCTCGCACCGCACGACCGACCAGCTTGAGCGCAGGCTGTGGCATTTCGCTGGCGCGCAGGGGCAGGCCCCGGGGCACTTCGGGGCGCGCCAGCGACTGCATGAACCGCTTCACGATGCGGTCCTCGAGGGAGTGAAAGGCGATCACCGCGAGCCGGCCGCCGACGGCAAGGTGCGCGGTCGCCTGTGGCAGCATCAGCGACACTTCCTCAAGCTCCCGATTGAGGTGAATCCGTAGAGCCTGGAAGGTGCGCGTCGCCGGGTCCTGGCGCGACTCGCGAGTGCGGACCGCGCCCGCCACGAGATCGGCAAGCTCGCGGGTGCGAACGAGGGGCCCGCGCGCCCGAGCAGCAACAATCGCCGCTGCAATCTGTTTAGCAAACCGTTCTTCGCCATAGTCGCGGATGACCTGCCGGATCTCGTGTTCTTCTGCGCCCGCGAGCCACTGCGCCGCTGTGGGCCCTGCGGTGGGGTCCATTCGCATGTCGAGCGGCGCGTCCCACCTGAAGGAGAACCCGCGCGCGGGGTCGTCGAGCTGCGGCGAGGACGCGCCCAGGTCGAACAGCATGCCGCTCACGGGTTCGCCCTTCAGGATCTGCGCCAGGGCGGAGAACCGGGTGCGGAAAAACGAGAATCTGGGGTCGGAAATGCCGCGCGCCGCGTGCTCGGCGTCCGGATCCCGGTCGATTGCGATCAGGCGGCCGTGCGGACCAAGACGCTCGAGGATCACGCGGCTGTGACCGCCCCGGCCGAAGGTGCCGTCGACATACGTCCCGGCGGGATTGACGGCCAGCGCGTCCACGGCTTCCAGAGCGAGCACCGGGATATGCACCGTCGGGCCTCATAACGAAAAGTCTTCCATGCCCGCCGGCGGAACCGCCGAGCCGGCAAGCGCCTGGCCGAGCTTTGCGCTCCACACACCGGAATCCCAGAGCTCCAGGTAACGGCCTTGGCCCACCATCATCGCCTCCCGCTCCAGCTTTGCATGCAGCCGCAGCGCAGGCGAAAGCAGCACGCGGCCCGACGCGTCGGGAGCAATGTGCTCCTCGAAGCCGAGGAGCACGCGCTTCCACCAGCTCGCCTGCGGATGGAACGCGGGGAATGAATCGACCCGCGTGCGCACAGGTTCCCAGGCCGACTCGGGGTAGACGAGGACACATCCGTCCGGGTGCGCAGTGAGCACTAACGTTTTGCTCCCATCGAGCAGCGCGTCGCGATGGCGAGTCGGGATGGCGACGCGTCCTTTTGCGTCGAGCGTAATGACCGCCGCTCCGTGAAAGACTCCACCCATATGGTTTGTTTTATGGCTTGTATTGCCACTTTTAGCTACCTTTTGCCACTTTAAAGTGAAAGCAGGATGAGGGTCAAGCCCTTTTTCTTTTCCCGTACAAGTACTTAGCTGCGCTTTTGCGAGTGCAGCAATGTATGAATATTATTATTTATTTTCAGTCTCTTATCGACTCTAATGAAAGTCGAGTATCAAGATAAGATCGGACGAGGCTCGGTGCCATAATCGATGAGCGCATGATCAACAAACTCGTAGCGAGCCCCGAGGCGGCGCTCGCCGACGTGCCCGACGGCGCGACGGTCATGATCCACGGCTTCGGCAACGCCGGAATGCCCTCTGCGCTGATCGACGCTTTGATCGGCCAGGGTGCGCGCGATTTAACCATCGTCAACAACAACGCCGGGAACGGCGATTCCGGTCTCGCAGCGCTCATCAAGGCGAAGCGCGTGCGCAAGATCCTGTGCTCGTTTCCGCGCCAGGCGGACTCGTGGCACTTCGACTCGCAATATCGCTCGGGCGAAATCGAGCTCGAGCTCGTTCCTCAGGGCACGCTCGCCGAACGCATCCGCGCCGCCGGCGCGGGAATCGGTGCCTTCTACACGCCCACTGCGTACGGCACACGGCTCGCCGAGGGCAAGGAGACGCGGCGCATCGGCGAGCGCGACTATGTGCTCGAGTATCCGATCCACGCCGACTACGCCCTGATCAAGGCCGACCGGGCCGACCGCTGGGGCAACCTCACCTACCGCAAGAGCGCGCGCAACTTCGGGCCGATCATGGCCGCCGCGGCGAAAACCACGGTGGTGCAGGTTCGCGAGATCGTCGAACTGGGCAGCCTCGATCCGGAGACGATCGTGACGCCCAGCATTTTCGTCCAGCGCGTAGTGCGCGTGGCACCCGCGATCATGAAGGCCGCGTGATGAAAAAGCTCGATCGCAAGCAGATGGCCGCGCGCGTCGCGCGCGACATCCCCGAAGGCGCCTATGTCAACCTGGGCATCGGCCTGCCCACGCTGGTAGGCGATTATCTGCCGAAGGGGCGCGAGATCATCCTGCACAGCGAGAACGGCATCCTCGGCGTCGGGCCCAGGCCGCCCGAGGGCGAGATCGACGAGGATCTCACCAACGCCGGAAAAGAGCCGGTCACGTTGCTCGCGGGCGGGGCGTACTTTCACCACGCCGACTCCTTCGCCATGATCCGCGGCCGTCATCTCGACTTCGCCATTCTCGGCGCGTTCCAGGTCTCGGCCAGCGGCGATCTCGCGAACTGGCACACCGGCGGCGCCGACGCGATTCCGGCGGTCGGCGGCGCGATGGACCTCGCGGTCGGCGCGAAGAAGGTGCTGGTGATGATGGAGCACCTCACCAAGGACGGCAAAAGCAAGATCGTCGAGCGCTGCACCTACCCGCTCACCGGCGCGCGCTGCGTCGACCGCATCTACACCGATCTAGCCGTGATCGACGTGAAGGCCGACGGCCTGCACGTGATCGAGACGGTGGAAGGGCTCTCGTTCGACGAGCTTCAGCGGCTCACCGGGGTTCCGCTCAGAAAACTCGCTACTGCGGCTTGACGCCCGCGGCTTTCAGCACCCGCGCGTACTCGCCCATCTCGGTCCGCACGAGCTTGGCGAAATCCTGCGGCGACATGTCCATGGTGTCGTTGCCTCCAGCGACCAGGCGCTCCTTGACCGCTGGGTCCGCCAGCGCCTTGCGCACGTCGGCGTTGATTCTCGTCACGAGCCCCGCCGGCATCCCGGCGGGTCCCCACAGCCCGAACCACAGCGGCGAGTCCGCTCCCTTGATGCCGGCTTCGGCGGTGGTCGGAACGTCGGGCAGCTGCGCGTTGCGCTTCGCCGTGCTCACGGCGAGCGGCCGTAGCTTGCCGCCTTTGACGAGGGACATCGCCGCGGAAATCGGCGCCCAGTAGGCGTTCACGTCGCCGCTCAGCATCGCGGCGACCACCTCCGGCGTGCCCTTGAACGGCACCTCGGTCAGCTTGATGTTGGCAGCGGCGATGAACTTCTCGGTGTTGAGATGGGTTCCGCTGCCGATGCCGGCATGGCCGATGTTCAGGCTGCCGGGCTTGGCCCTGGCCGCGCTCACGAATTCCATCAGCGTCTTGTACGGCGACTCCGCGGTGACCACGAACACGTTGGGCTGGATCGCGAGCGGCGCGATCTCGGTGAAGTCCTTCAGCGTGTCGTACGGCAGCTTGGCGTAGATGGCTGGGTTGACGCAGTGCGCGTTCGAGTTGATGAGCAGCGTGTAACCGTCGGGCGGCGCCTTGGCCACCGCCGCGGAGCCGATCGATCCGCCGGCGCCGGCGCGGTTGTCCGGCACCACCGGCTGGCCCCAGATCTCGTTCAGCTTCTGTAGCACGATGCGCCCGACGATGTCGGTCGAGCTGCCGGGCGTGAACGAGATGATCACGTGGACCGGCTTGGTGGGATAGCTCTGCGCCGCTGCGTGCAGCGCAAGGCCGGCGAGCGCGGCGCCGGCGAGCAGCTTGAGCACTCTCATGACAATCCTCCTCGTCTTTCGATTCGACGTCTTTTGGGTTCGAATGTTCAACGCCTGATCGGGCAAGGCGTTGACCCGGGCGCGCTTGTGCGCGCCTCGCCTTGGTCCTTCTATTGTGGTGTCAGCCCCGCGTCGTGCATGACCTTGCCGAGCTCGTCATGCTCGCGCCGGATAAAGGCGTCGGAGTCGGCAGGGGTCATCGGCATCGACTCGGTGCCGAGCTTCGCCAGGCGTTCCTTGACCTCGGCAGACTGCAGCGCGCGAAGTACCTCGGCATTGATCTGACCGATGATGGCCGCCGGCGTCTTCACCGGCGCGAGCAGCGCCAGCCAGAAGGTCGACTCCCCGTCCGGGAAACCGGCCTCGCCGAGCGTCGGCACGTCGGGCAGCGCGGCAATGCGCTTCGAGGTGCTCACGGCGAGCGGCTTCACCTTGCCATCCTTGACCAGGCCCATGCTCGAGACCGCGGGCACGAAGGCGTACTGGATGCGGCCAGCCATCGTTTCGGTGAGGATCGGCGGCGTACCTTTGAGCGGCACGTGGAGCGCCTTCACCCCGGCGGCGACATTGAACTTCTCGACGTTTACGTGGGCGCCGCTGCCGACGCCGGCGGTGGCGTAATTGAGCTGCCCGGGCTTCGCCTTGAGCATCGCCACCAGCTCCTTCACCGAATTGACGCCGAGCGACGGCGGGACGATCAGCACGCTCGGCAGGCTGCCGAGCGTGGCGACGGCCGAAAGATCCTTCAGGCTGTCGTATCCGAGGTCCTTGTACAGCACGTGGTTCACGGCATGTCCGGAGGACACCAGCACGAGCGTGTAGCCGTCGGGCTCGGCGCGCGCGGTCTCGCGGATGCCGATCGTGCCCCCGGCACCGGGCCGGTTGTCCACGATGACCGGCTGACCCCAGGCGGCGTTGAGGCGCTCGCTTACGATCCGCCCCATTACGTCGGTCGCGCTGCCGGGCGTAAAGGGCACGATGATCTTGATCGGCTTGGTGGGATAGCCCTGCGCCCACGCGGCGCCGATCCATAGTAGCGCGGCGAGAACGAGGAGCTTTTTCATCCGCGCTTCTGCCTGGCCCAGTACTGCGGATCGGACTTGGAGCTCTTCAGCGCTTCCTCGCTCTCGTAGCCCGGCGCCATGGAAGCCGACGTGCCTGCAAGCACCTGGTGATGATCGATGTTCAGAAGCCTGAGCCAGCTCTGCTGGCCCAGCGTGAGGCCGATCATGCAGCCGAGCTCGACCAGCTCGGGCTCGCTGAAATGGCGCCGCATGCGCTCCCAGAACGCGTCGTCGGTGTCGAGGTGCCAGGCAATAGCCTCGGCGTACGCGAGCGCCGCCTTCTGGCGCTCGGAATAGCGCATCGACTTCTCGAAATTGAGCAGGTCCTTGACGTCGTCCTCGATCATGCCCTGGCCTGCCGCTTTCACCGAGCGCTGGTTGCCGCAGTAGTCGCACTGCACCGAGCGCGAGATGTAGAGGCGGCACAGCTCCTTGATCGAATGGTCAAGGACACCGTTCTTGAAGAGGTCGCGCCACGAGTTGGCGAAGAACCAGAAGCACGCCTTGACGTGCGCGCGAACCGCCGTGCTCTCCGGACGCGGCGTGCCTTCGCGCTGGCAGCGCTCCATTTCCTTGCGCATGTCCGCGTCCATCTGCTCGAGCGGGACATAGCTGATGCGTTGCTTGGCCATCCTTTTATCCTCCAGACCCCGAATATAGACTGCTTCCGTGTACCACGACCACACGCCCCTGCAAATGGCGGGCCAGTTGCTGCTCGCGTTCGCCTTCCTCGCCACCGGCATCCGCAACGCCGGATGGAAATTCGCTCAGCACGAGAGCCGGATGGCGGCTTACGGCGTGCCCCATGCGAGGGTTGTCCTGACCGCCGGCCTGGCGCTGCAGTTCGTCGGCGGGACGTTGCTGGCGCTCGACCTCTGGCGGCCGCTCGCCGCGGCGCTGCTCGTCGCCTTTACCGTCGCGGCGAGTGCCATCTTTCACCGCTGGTGGCTGATCGCCGATCCGCTCCTCAGCCATCTTCACTTCTCCAACCTGCTCGTCAACTGCGGCGTGGTCGGCGGGCTTCTGTTGGTGGTGGCGATCTAGTCGCCTCGGGGTGGCCGCGATCTAGCTCTTCATCGGCGGAAAGTCGCGCGACCAGACGGGGTGCTTCAGGAACTCCTTCGGGTCGTAGGTCCAGAACTGGCTGACATCCGGATAGGTCTGGATGTTGGTGTTGACCAGCCGGCCGTCCTTCTTCTCGACCTTGCGGATGTAGATGTTGCCGACCACGTTGCCGTACTCGTCGAACTTGATCGGGCCGCGCAGCGTGTCGACCCGTACCGCGCGCAACGCCTTGATGAAGGCGTTCTTGTCCTCGATCTTGCCTTTGAGGGCATTGATCGCCGCAGCAAGCACCTCGCCGTAGAGGTAGGTGCCGGAGGCGTACTGCCCCGGGTCGTAGCCGTTTTCCTTGCGGTAGGTCTCGACGAAGCGCTTGTTGATCGAGTTGTCGAGCTGTGCCGTGTACCAGCAACTCGAGATCGCGCCGAGCGCGTAGTCGCCCATGTTGCGCACCGCCACCTCGTCGAACGCGGTCATGCCGCCGAGGATCGGCGTCTTCATGCCGTACTCGTTGTATTGCTTGAAGAAGCGGAAGCCGTTGCCGCCGGCGAAGCCGAGGAAGACGGCGTCCATGTCGGTCTTGAGCTGGGCGATGTAGCTGCCGTAGTCGGGTGCGTTGAGCGGCGAGAACAGCTTCTGCACCAGCGTCCCGCCGTTGTCCTCAAACACCTTGTGGAAGCCGCCCACCAGCTCGTGGCCGTAGGCGAAATCGTCGGCGATGGCGGCGATGCGTTTGTACTTCAGGTGCTTCGCGGCGTAGTCGGCGATCGGATACGAGCACTGCGCTGAGGTCGAAGTCGCGCGCACGAACCACGGGTTCGCCTTGCGCTGGGTCATGTCTTCCGCGCCCGCGACCGGCAGGGTCGGGATCTGTGCCGTGCGGATGTAGTCGTCCATCGCCAGAGCCTCGAACGCGGCGAGCGGCCCGACGACCGCCTGCACTCGGTCGCGCTCGACGAGCTCCTGCATCTTGGTGCGCGCCTGCGCCGGCACCCCGCCGCTGTCGGCGACGGTCAGCTCGACCTTGCGCCCGCCCAGCGTGTAGTTCCTCTCCTTGAGGAAGATGGTGAGCCCGCGCTCCATGTCGATGCCGCCGGAGGCGAGCGCTCCGGTCTTGATCGTTAGCAGGCCGATACGGATCGGCTGCGCCTGCGAGCGCACGACGGCCGGAAAGCCGAGCGCTGACGCCGCCGCGGTCGCACCCGCGGCCTTGACGAAGCTTCTGCGATTGAAAGTCATTTCGCCTCCTCCACCATGGAAAACCGCTCGTCGGCGGCGAGGCAGGCCGCCTCAGGCAGCTTGCGTTCGCGCCGCACCAGATTCGTCCCCTGCACGATCGAGACCATCTTGTAGAACGCGTGGCGCCGGCTCATGCCTTCGCGTCCCATGCCGCAGTCGGAGCCGAGGATCAGGCGCTCGGCCGGGACGTGCCCGAGCGCCTTGCGGATCAGCGCCGCGACCTGGTCGGGCGTCTCGACCTGCAGCGTGTGGTGATCGACCACGCCGATGCAGATCTTCTTGTCGTGGATGCCCTTGCCGATCGCCTCGAGGTCCATGCCGCCGGAACTGCAGGTCTCGAAGGTGATGACGTCGGCGTCGATGCGCGACAGCGGCTCGATCGCCGGCGCGTAGCTCGGTGTCTTGGCGAACAGGCGTTGCGCCGCCGGGTTGCCCCAGCAGGTATGGCACCAGACTTCGGTCTTCTTGCGCAGGCCGCGCACGGTGTTGTTGAAGACCTCGACCATGAAATCCGGATTGAGCACCTTGTCGACCAGGCCCTTGGCGGCGAGCAGATGGATTTGCGGCTCTTCCATCTGGATAACCCTGCAGCCAGCGTCGGCGAGCTCGTGCAGCTCCTCGTTGAGCGCGTCGCTGATCGCGAGGATGGCCTTGCGCAGATCCTTGTAATGCAGGTCGCGCACGGCCATCGCGATCAGCTCGGGCATGATGGTGCCGAACTTCACCGGCTTGGTCGTGAGCCGCTGCGCCGCCTTCCACACTGCGGTGTACTGCAGCGCGCCGCGGCCGACCGACCCGGTGAGGTCGGGCATCATGCGCGTCTCGAGCACGTCGTGCAGGATGTGCCCCGGCTTGTGCGGGAAGCCCGCCTTGCCGCCCGCCTTGTAGAACGCGGCGCCCGAGAAGCCGCTCATGCGCAGCGGCGCGTAGGAGAACCAGTTGTGGCCGGCGACATCGGCGTCGAAGCGGCAGTCGCCGTCCGTGACGATGTCGAGGCCGGCGACTTCCTGGTCGCGCAGGTAGGTCGAGCAGGCGTCGAGGTACTGCTCGCGGTAGGCGCGGTCGATCATCGCCTCGC
>DASYPG010000141.1:0-1762 GCA_036006885.1 Burkholderiales bacterium
GGCTGGATCTCGTCGTAGTCGTAGAACACCACCCGATCGTGGCGCGTGACGCCGAAGTTCTTGAGCAGCATGTCGCCGGGGAAGATCCCGGCGCCGGCGAGCTCCTTGATCGCGGCGCCGTAATCGCGCAGCGCGGCGCGCAGGCGCCCGGGATCGGGGTCGCGCTTGAGTTCTTCCACCAGCAGGTTGAGCGGCTGCATGCGCCGCTCGATATAGACGTGGCCCAGCACCAGCGCGTCGCCGTCTACCTCGACGATCGAGCCGCACTCGCGCTTGAGCTCCTCGAGCAGCGCCGGATGGAAGCGCCCGAGCGGCAGCGCGACGAGCGAGTATTCGAGCGTATCGGCCATGCGCCCGACCCGGTCGTGGAGCTTCACCATCAGGTACTTGTCCTTCACCGTCTGGCGGTCGATGTCCTTGGGCGGTGCGAAGCGGTCGCGGATCAGCTTGAAAACGTAGGGGAAGGAGGGCAGCGTGAACACGAGCATCACCATTCCCTTGATGCCCGGAGCGACGACGAACTGGTCGGTGGAATGCTTGAGGTGGTAGTGCAGGTCCCGGTAGAAGAGGGTCTTGCCCTGCTTGGCGAGGCCGACCGCCATGTAAAGCTCGGCGCGCGGCTTCCTCGGCATGAGCCAGCGCAGGAAAGACACGTAACCGGCCGGCACCTCCATGTCGACGAAGAAATACGCGCGCGCAAAGGAGAAAAGCACCAGCAGCTGATCCTCCCCGGTTAGCAGCGCATCCATGTACAGCTCGCCGCGCTCGTTCTGCAGGATCGGAATGGCGAACGGGTAGTCGTGGGCATCGTTGATCAGCCGGCCGATGATGTAGGCGCCCTTGTTACGGAAGAACAGCGAGTAGAGCACCTGGATCTGCAGGTCCGGCTGCGTCCGCGCCGGGTGCGGGAAAACTTGCCGCAGCGCGCGCACCACGTTGCGCAAGTCGCGACCGAGATTCTCCCACGGGTTCTTCAGCCCGAAACCGGTTGCAATCTGCCGCAACGTAGATCGCAGGCCGCTGCGCAGGGGGTAGTAGCAACGGTACGTCGGCGCCTCGCCCTCGAGGTGCTCGGTGGCCACCGCCGGTCGCCAGAAGATGAAATCGTTGTGGTAGTGGCGCCGGTGCAGCACCTGGCAGGCGACCGAGTTGTAGAAGGTCTCGGCGCACTCCGGCCGCTTGTGCTCGTGCAGCAGGCCGATGTAGGCAGCCTTGATCGCCGGCCACAGAGCCTCGTCGTGCTCGGCTTCTGGGAAGCGGCTGCGGACCGCGTCGACGCCTTCCTGCACCCGCAGGTCGTACATCTGGATGCGCTCGCGCGCGAGCTGGCGCATCGCGGCCCACGCGGCGCGCTCGAACAGCTCCTTCGCTTCGATCGACGCCCGGCGGAAGAGCTCGTAGTGCCGGTCGAAGCCGCCGAGGACGGCGCGCGCGATCTCCTGCGGGAGGCTGGAGCGCCTCTCGTGGACCTTGACGACCTTGGAGACCGCGCTCACCTCATGCGGCTGCTAGTTTTGCTTTTTTCTTGTCATCGAAGAACTGCTCGTCTTCGGTGGAGCCGTGCAGGGCCGTGGTCGAGGCCTTGCCGCCGGTCACGACGGTGGTAATCTCGTCGAAGTAACTGGTGCCGACCTCGCGCTGGTGCTTGACCGCGGTGAAGCCCTTCTCGGCGGCGGCAAATTCCTTCTGCTGCAGCTCGACGAAGGCGCTCATGTTGTCGCGCGCGTAGCCGTAGGCGAGCTCGAACATCGAGTAGTTGAGC
>DASYPG010000142.1:0-6050 GCA_036006885.1 Burkholderiales bacterium
ACGTCGCAGCCCTGCAGGCGCGCGAGCGCACCCGGGATGTCGGGCGCGCCGTAGCGCATCGCATGCTCGACCCTCAGCCCGGACGAGCTCGACTGCAGCAGCTCCGCCTGCTTGCGCGTGTGCACCGCGAGCGGCGAGCCACCGGCGGACCAGATCGCGGTGTATTTCTCGGCCGACTTCGCCGGGCGCCTGCGCAGCACGATGCCGTGGAGGATCGGCAGCCAGACGAAGCGCGGCAGCCGCACCACGCGCGGATCGGATAGGAACTCGGCAAGATAGGCGCGCACCGCTTCGGGGGTGGGCGCCGACGGCGTGCCGAGATTGACGAGGAGGGCGCCGCGAGAGATGCGCGACTCTATCGCATCACCGCGCGCCGCGTTTCGCTGCTCAGGCGAAAGCCCGGCAGCTCGATGCGCACGCAGGTGCCGCCGCTGCGCCGCTCCGAGAGGGCGACGGTGCCGCCGAGGCGCTCGATCGCGGCCTGCGCGATCAGGATGCCGGCGCCATGGCCCGCGGCCTTGGTCGTGACGACGTCCTTGCCGAGCCTCTGGCGCAGCTCCGGCGCGATTCCGGGTCCGCGGTCGAGCACCTCGATCACGAGCTTGAGCGGATTGAGCGCGTCCTGGGCCGCGTGCAGCTCGACCGACGCCGGCGACGCGTCGGCGGCGTTGTTGAGGAAGTTCATTAGCGCCTGCGACAGCGTGTGGTCGCTCTGCAGCGCGAGGTCGTCGTCGAGCTCGATGCCGAGCTTGAGCGGCAGCGCGGGCCGCAGCGAGCGCAGGCGCGCGGCGACCTGGGTGATGAGCTCGCTCGCACGCACGCTGCGCAGCTCGCCGAGGCTCTCCACGCCGGCGGCCCCGGCGAGCTCCGAAAGCGAGCGCCGGCACAGCTGCACCTGGCTCCACAGCATGTCGATGTTCTCCCTCCAGTCGGGCGGCGGCGAGTCGCTCTCGCGCAGGTCGTTGACAAGCACCGAGATCGTCGAGAGCGGTGTGCTCAGCTCGTGCGCGGTGCCGGCCGAGAGCGCGGCCAGCCCGACTAGGTAGCGCTCGCGCGCATTCTTCTCGGCGTCGGCGCGGCGCTGCTCGCGCTGCAACTGCTGAATCCCGCTCAGCCTAATGCCGAACCACGCGATCAGGACCGCGATGAAGGCGTACGCGAGGATGCGCGTGAAGGAGTCGAAATCTCCCCGGACGTCGCCCGAGTCGGGCAGCGGGAGCGCGACGTGGAAGAAATGCAGCGCGACATAGCAAGTGACGCTGACACCCGCGAGCAGCCAGACAAGCCGCGGTGGCAGCGCGGAGGCGCTATACAGCACGAGCAGCAGGTAGTAGAGCGCGACCGGATTGCGGGCGCCACCGGTCAGGTAGAGCAGCGCGGTGAGGATCGCGACGTCGGCAAGGAGCAGGCCCAGCATCTCCCGCTCGCCGATCGGCGCCGGATTGCGAAGGCGCAGCAGCGTCGCGACGTCCGCGAGGGCGTAGAAGCCGAGGACGCCGCCGACAGCCGCGAGCGGCACATGGATGTCGAGAAAGCAGTCGAAGCAGGCGAACACTGCCGCCATCGCGACGATGGCGACCGCCCGCATGACGATGAGCAGGCGCAGGTTCGCCGGTGCGTGGTGAAAGGCGGTTGCGAGGTCCATCGCGGTCCGACCCGGTGGGGCGTTTCGCCGCAGCCGGACCCGGGGAATTTCCCCCCGGGCCAACTGTCCGGGTCGTTCATGCCAATCATAACGTTATGCCCGTACTACGCTATCTTTCTGTCCGAAAAAGGGGCCAAGGCCGTTCTAGAACGCGCGACATTCGTTCGCAAGTACAAGAGCCGGGGGGCGGGCGCGGCCTAGCGCGCCGCTGGATGCTTGCGCAGCTTGCGCTGCAGTGTCTTGCGATGCATCTTGAGGGCGCGCGCGGTCGCCGAGACGTTGCCCCCCTGCTCGGAAAGCACCCGGTGGATGTACTCCCACTCCAGGCGCTCGACCGAGAGCAGGTGGTCGCTCGAAGCAAGCATGGCGTCGGCGCCCTCGTGATAGAAGGCGGATTCGACTGCGCTGGCATCGACCGGCTTCACCAGGTATTGCGTCGCGCCGAGCTTGATCGCCTCGACCGCGGTGGCGATGCTCGCATAGCCGGTCAGCATGACGATGCGGACGTTGGGCAACGCCGTCTTGAGCCGGGGGATGAGCGTGAGGCCGGTGGGCCCAGGCATGCGCAGGTCGACCACGGCATAGTCGGGGCGCCAGTCCTCGAGCAGCCGGCAGGCCGCGGGCGCCGAATGCGCCGCCTTCACGGTGTAGCCGCGCTTTTCGAAGGCGCGCGTGAGCGCCCAGCAGTGGCTCTCGTTGTCGTCGACGAGTAGCAGTCCTCGGCTGCCCGTAGCGACCGGCGTCCTGCCCGCCGCACTTGCAGCCCCGCTCCCAGGGCTGTGGTATGCCCGATCCTCAGTATTCATGCGAGATATCGAGTGTTTCGCGGATTCTACGCCTTGACGTGTCCGGCGGCTTATCCGCTGGTCCAACTTGCAAGCTTGTACGCCGTTCTGCGGCGAGTTGCGGCGTGGTTCTCTAGTGCTTAGACAGCGCGGAGGAAAGCAGCTTCGCGGTGATGTCGACGATCGGAATCACGCGGTCGTAGGCCATGCGCGTGGGCCCGATCACGCCGACGGTGCCGACGACCTCGCCGTCAACCTTGTAGGGCGAGCTCACCACGCTCACGTCGTCGGGAGCGTTCACGCCCGATTCGCCGCCGATGAAGATCTGCACGCCCTGGCCGCGCAGCGAGAGGTCGAGGATCTGGATGAGCGAGCTCTTGCGCTCGAACAGCTCGAACAACTGCTTCAGGCGCGTCACGTCCTGCGCCAGCTCCTGCACCGAGAACAGGTTGCGCTCGCCGGAAATGATGTACTGCTCGTTGCCCTCGGCGACCGCCTTGTTGCCGGCCTCGAGCGCGGCCGAGAGCAGCCCGATCATGTCGTGCTTGATCTCGCGCAGCTCGCCGTGCAGGCGCTGGCGCACGTCCTCGAAGCTCTGCCCGGCGTAGTTCTGGTTCATGAAGTTCGCCGCTTCGACGAGCTCTCCGGGCGTGAACTCGCGCTCGGTGAACAGGACGCGGTTCTGGACGTCGCCCTCCGGCGTGACCACGATGAGCAGCACGCGCTTCTCCGACAGGCGCAGGAACTCGATGTGGCGGAAGGTCAGCGCGCGGCGCCGCGGCGTCATCACCACGCCGGCGAACTGGGTGAGCTGCGAAAGCAGCTGCGATGCGGTGGTCACCACGCGCTGCGGATTGTCCGGGTGAAGCTCGGTTTCGAGCTGGTGGCGCTCCCCGGTGTCGAGCTGCTTCACGATCAGCAGCGTATCGACGAAGAAGCGGTAGCCGAGCGGCGTCGGCACGCGGCCGGCCGAGGTATGGGGGCTCGCGATGAGGCCGATGTCCTCGAGATCGGACATCACGTTGCGGATGGTGGCGGGCGAGAGGTCCAGGCCGGAATACTTCGACAGCGTGCGCGAGCCGATCGGCTGGCCTTCGGCAATGTAGCGCTCGATCAACGTCTTGAGCAGGATCTGGGCGCGCTTGTCGAGCATCGTTCATTGTACACTCGGCCCATGGGAGGATTCCGGCGCATCGCCCTCATCGGCAAGCTGCCGAGCGCCGGCATCGCCGCCGACGTTCTTCCTGCGGTGCGCGAGCTCACCAACTACTTCCGGAGCCGCGGCTGCGAGGTGCTGGTGGAGCAGCACACCGCCCAGGCGCTCGGCGTGCGCGGCGCCGACTACGAAGCGCTCGGCCAGGGCAGCGACCTCGCCGTCGTGGTGGGCGGCGACGGCGCGATGCTCGCCGCGGCGCGCAACCTCGTGCGCCATCACGTGCCGGTCGTGGGCGTGAACCAGGGCCGCGTCGGCTTCATGACCGACATCGCGCAGACCGACATGAAAAGCGGCATCGGCGCGATCCTCGACGGCAAGGGAACGCTCGAAGAGCGCACGCTGCTCGACGCCGAGATCCTGCGCGGCGGCGCCGCGGTCCTGCGCACGATTGCGCTCAACGAGGCGGTGCTCGGCAAGGGCGCCGAGGCGCGGCTGATCGAGTTCGAGGTGTCGCTCGACGGCGAGTACCTCTACACGCTGCGCGCCGACGGCCTCATCGTCGCCACGCCCACCGGCTCGACCGCCTACGCGATGTCGGCGCAGGGGCCGATCCTGCATCCCGCGGTGCCGGCGTTCGCGCTGGTGCCGCTTAACCCGCATACGCTGTCCGCGCGCCCGGTGAGCGTGAGCGACCGCAGCGCCATCGAGATCAAGCTGCTGCGCGGGGTCGACGTGCGCGCGCACTTCGACGGTTTCTCGCTCACCGACATGGCGGAGGGCGACCGCCTGGTGCTCAAGCGCTCGGCTGACACGGTGCGCTTGGTGCATCCGCCGGGCTACCGCTACTTCGCCACGCTGCGCGAGAAGCTGCGCTGGAGCGAGGTGCTCGACAAGGGGCGCGAATAGCTTGCTGCGCGCGCTGGAGATCCGCGACTTCGTCATCGTCGCGAGCGCGAGCCTGGAGCTCGAGCCCGGATTCTCGGTGCTCACCGGCGAGACCGGCGCCGGCAAGTCGATCCTGGTCGACGCGGTCGAGCTGCTGGTGGGCGCACGCGCAGAGGCCGGCGTCGTCAGGGAAGGCTGCGAACGCGCCGAGCTTTCGGCGGAGTTCGATTTCGACAAGGATTCACAGGCAGTCTCCTGGGTCGATGCCCAGGAGCTGAGCGGGGATCCCGGCAGGCTGATCCTGAGGCGCACCATCGACCGCTCGGGGCGCACGCGCTGCTTCATCAACGGGCACAGCGCGACGCTGGCGCAGCTGAAGGAGCTGGGCGAGCTCCTCGTCGACATCCACGGTCAGCACGCGCACCAATCGCTGCTGCGCGGCGCTGCCCAGAGGGACCTGGTCGACTCGCACGCCGAGGCCGCGGGGCTCGCGCGCGAGACCGCCGAGGCATTCCGCGAATGGAAACGGCTCGAGCGGCTGGCCGACGAAGCGCAGAAGGGCTTCGCCGCGCGCGAGGCCGAGCGCGCCGAGACCGCCGAGAAGGCGGCCGAGCTGAAGAAGCTCGCGCTGCGCGAGGGCGAATGGGAGCTCGTGAGCGCCGAGCACGCGCGGCTCGCGCACGGCTCGAGCCTGCTGGCCGGAGCGCAGTCCTCGCTCGAGGCGCTGACCGAGGCCGAGGGCGCGGCCCTCGCCCAGCTCTCGGCCGTGGCGACGCGGCTGCGCTCGCTTTCCGAGCACGACGGCCGGCTCAATTCGATCGTGCAGCTGCTCGAATCGGCCCAGGCGCAGGCCGGTGAGGCGGTGCGCGAGCTGCGCCACTACGCCGCGCGCGTCGAGCTCGATCCCGAGGCGCTGCGCGAAGCCGAGGCGCGAATCGAAGCGCTGCACGCCGCCGCGCGGAAGCATCGCGTGCGCCCGCAGGAGCTCGGCGCCCGGCTCGCGGAGCTCGAGAAGCGCCTGGCCGAGCTCGAGCTCGCCGTGAACCCCGAGGCGCTTACTCGCGAAGTGGCTTCTTCGCAACGCAGATTCCTTGACCTCGCCAAGCAGCTCTCGGCGAAAAGGGCCGCAGCCGCGCAGGCGCTCTCCAAATCCGTCACCGCGGCGATGCAGCAGCTCGCCATGCCGGGGGGCCGCTTTTCGGTCTCCCTGCGCCAGCTCGAGGAGCCCGCCGCGGGCGGCGCCGAAGAAGTCGAGTTCGAGGTCGCCTCGCATCCCAGCCTGCCGCTGCGGCCGCTGGCGAAGGTAGCCTCCGGCGGCGAGCTGTCGCGGGTGAGCCTGGCGATCCAGATGGTCGCCGCCAGGGCCTCGCCGGTGGCGACGCTCATCTTCGACGAGGTCGATTCCGGCATCGGAGGCGCCGTGGCCGACACCATCGGACGCGCGCTGCGCAGGCTCGGCAAGCAGCGCCAGGTGCTGTGCGTCACCCACCTGCCGCAAGTCGCCGCCGGCGGCGACGAGCAATGGTCGGTGACGCGCTCGGGCGTGAAGGTCAAGGTCGCGAAGCTCGACCGCGATGCC
>DASYPG010000143.1:0-10813 GCA_036006885.1 Burkholderiales bacterium
CAGCATCGCGAGACCGCGCTGGGCTCCTCTGCTGCGGCGCAGGGGCCTCATGGCCGCGCAGGTACCTGGACCTCGCCGTTGCCCAGCACGTCGCGGATTTCGCCCGTGCTGCGGTCGAGCACCTGGCCCGGCTTTAGCGAGAAGCGAACCGGGCCGTCGCCGACGGGCACCGAGACCCGCCCTTCGCGACGGCCTGATTCGATGCGCGGAGCGTCGGTCCCTTCCACCCCGAGCGTCTCGCCGTTCACCCACACGGTCGATGGGCCGCCGGAGCGCCGCACGTATCCGTCGACGCGCGTGGACGGCGACGTCACCGCCGCGGGCGCCGCCGGCCGGTCGGGCGTGCGCGCCTTGCGGCGCGCATCGAGCGCAGCGCGCTGCTCCTCGGTGAAGAACAGGCGCCCGAGCTCCTGCGCCGACGCGGCGCCGACCGACGAGAGGAAGGCGACAAGGACGAGGGCGCGCCTCATGACTTGGCCGCCCGGTCCATGATGGTGATGAGGTCGATGCTGCAGTCCGCGCGCAGGCGGGGCGTGAGCGTGGTCCCGGTTGCCGCCTGTCCGCTGCGCGCGACGAGGCACCTCTTCACCGAGTAGTAGGCGTTGCCCGATGCGCGCAGGTCGGCGAGGAACCGGAGCAGGTCTTCCTCGTGCAGGAGCGCCATGTTCACGGTCATCGTGCTGGCGAAGAAGTCGACGTTCGCCGGCTTGCCGGGCACCGAGATGAGGGGCTGCTGCCGCTCCACGCGATAGCGCAGGTCGAGCAGCTCGCGCTGGGTCCGGATGCGCGCGATCGCGTCGGCCCATTCCAGGCGCCGCTCCTCGCCCAGCACCCGGAGCTGCGTGAGCTGCCGGTACACGTCGAGCTTCGCCTTGACCTCGCGCTCCTCCTCGGCGATGCGCGCCAGGCGCTCCGCGCTCTGGTTGCGCTCGCCCCGCGCCGCCGCCAGCCGCTCGTTCGCCTCGCGGCGCGAATCCGACGCGAGCTTGATGAGCAGGACGCCGAAGGCCGCGAGCGCCAGGGCGATGACGAGCGGCAGCGCCAGCCTTTTCAGCTCGTCGCGCGTGAAAGTCATGGCAGCCTCCGCAGCAGCACCACGGTGAAGCGCGGCGCCTCGCTGTTTCCGGTGCTTCCGCCGATGTCGCCGGTCAGCGTGCCTTCCGACGTGACGTCGAAGGGCAGGTCGGTGCGCGCGAGCTCGTAGCCCGAGGTGCCGAGCGCGGCGGCGAAGCGGCGCACCTGGGCGGTAATGGCGCGGTAGTCGTTGCGCTCGGTGGCGTTCACGCGGCCCGAGATCTCCAGCCGAACCGCGGTCTCCCCCTGCGCGTCGCCCTTGGAGGCAGGCGTGTTCGACGGGGCCACCGCCGCGGCGCGATCGCGCCGGTCGGGGTGGCCGACGCTGAAGTCGATCCGATCGAGCTCGACCTGCGGAAACTCGTCCATCACGCGCGAGACGTGCACGAACGCCGCCTCGGGCGAAGCAGTGTGCGACGCGATGCGGGTGAACTCCACCACGGTTGCCCGCAGGTTTTCGGCGCTGGTCTGCGTGACGGGGAAGCTGGCGGTAATGCGCTGGTAGTCTTCGGCGGCGCGGCGCGCCTCGAGCGCCTGGCTCGCGGCCTGCCCGCGCACCTCCAGCGCCTCGAGCCATCTTGCGCCGGCGGCGGTCGCGCAAAGCCCGAACACCGCCGCGCCGGCGGCCACGATGCCGCGCTGCAGCTGCCACACCTGGTAGCGCCGCCGGTCCTCGCGGTTCGCGAACTGCTCGCGCGGCGGCTTCTTCGCCGCGAGCTGGAGGTAGAGCGCTTCGGCCCCGGCGCCCGGGGGCAGCGCCGCCAGCCCGGCGGCGCGTGCGGCCTCGGCGGCGTCTACCGTGCGGAACGTGAGGCGGGCATCGGAGCCGAGCACCTGCTCGAAGGTGCGGCGCTCGCCGGGCGGCGCCACCACCACGACCTGGATCGGCGCGCCGTCTCGCGGCAGCGCGCGCAAGGTGGCGAGATACTGCGCGAGGCGGTGGGTCTCGGAGCGCACGAACAGCGCGAGCGCCTGCGGTGCGGTGTCGATGATGCGCTCGAGGCGCGCGAAGCGCAGCCGCCCGTCCTCGATGAAGCTCTGGCGCAGGCCGGCGCGGTTCGCTGTGACGAGAAAGGCGCGCCCCGCCTTCACGCCGAGGCGCGCGGCGAGCCGCGGCGCGAGCACCGGCGCCGAGTACACGCCGGCGAGGCGCGCGCCTACCTCGTCCAGCGCGTCCAGCCAGGGCGCGAACTGCTGCGTGTTGGTGAACGAGGCGAGCAGCACGCGCTCGTTGCGCCGTTCGTCCGCGGCGACCTGGCCGAGCGAAAAGGCCGCGGCGAGGCGCGTGTCGCGATAGCGCTGCGCGAGCCGCCGCCGCAGAACGGCCTCGCGGTCGGCGCCGCGCAGATACGGGATTTGCTCCTCGTGGAAATCCTCGCCCGACACGTCCGCGAGGAGCGAAAGCAGCACTCCGCGGCGGCTGCGCAGGTACTCGCGGAATTCCGCCAGGCCGGCCTCGCTGCTCAGAAACTTCGCCTCCAGCTCGAGCCCGGAGCGCGAAGACGAATAGACATGGCTCTCGTCGGCGGTGAAGTAGAGGAGGCGCCGCATAGGCTCAGAACTTCATCTTGGAGATCGTGTCGTAGACCGGCCCGAGGACCGCCAGCATCACCCAGCCGAGCACCAGGCCGAGGATCACCGTGAGCGCGGGCTCGATCATCGCCTGCAGCTTGCCGATCGACTCGCGTACCTCGCGGTTGTAGAAATAGCTGACGTTGAGCAGCGAAGTGTCGAGGGCGCCGGTGGCCTCGCCGATGCGCAGCATGCGGATCACGAGCGGCGGGAACAGGGCGAGGTCGGCGAAAGCGGCGCTGGTGTTCTTGCCGTCGGCGATCTGCTGGCCCGCCATGCGCAGCGCGTTCTCGAGCGGCTTGTTGCCGACGATCTCCTCGCAGCTCCGGATGGCGTCGAGCACCGTGATGCCCGAGGCGTACATCATGGCGAAGCTCGAGGCGAAGCGCGACAGGATGATCTTGCGCAGGATCGGTCCCACCAGCGGCAGGCTGATCTTCAGGTGGTCGATCATGTAGCCGACTTTCGGATTGTTCTTCATCGCGACCCGCAGCCCGATCCACCCCAGGATCGGCGCGGCGATCAGGGTCCACCAGTAGGCGACGAAGAAGTCCGAGACCACCATCAGCACGCGGGTCTGCAAGGGGATCTGCTGCCCCATGTTGCGGATGAAGCCGGTCATCTGCGGCACGAGGTAGATCATCAGGAAGAAGAACACCAGCAGCACCACGGTGGCGACGAAGGCCGGATACATGACGATCTTCCTGGTCTGCGCGGCGAGCTCGTCCTCCCACTTCAGCGACTCGGTGAGCGAGGCCAGCACCTCGGGCAGCCTTCCGGTCTGCTCGCCGGAGCGGACCAGGCTCACGAACACCTTGCTGAACACCTCCGGAAAATCGCCGAGCGCCGAAGACAGCGTCTTGCCGCCCTCGATCGACTCGATCAGGCCCGAGATGACCTCGCGGAAACGCGCGTTTTCGAGGCTTTCGCGCAGGTCGTTGAGCCCGTCGATCAGCGGCACGCCGGCCTTGGTGAGCTGCTCCAGGTGAAAGCAGAAGTTGATCAGGTCCTGGCGGGCGACGCGCCCGCCGCCGATGAGGCGGCTCCTTTGCGCGGTGGGCGCGCCCGTGATGAGGTCGAGCCCCATGCGCGCCAGGCGCTGCTCGAGGTCGAAGAGATTCACCGCCTCGACGCGCCCGGACACGTTCTTGCCCTGCGCATTGACCGCCCGGTATGCAAATAGCGCCATGTCAGGTCATCCGCTCAGCTCATCCGCTCAGCTCATCCGATCGGTGAGGTCGACCACGCGCATCACCTCGTCGAGGCTCGTGGCACCGGCGCGCGCCAGGCGCACGCCGTCGTCGGCGAGGGTCTTGAAGCCCTGCGCGCGCGCCGCGGCGAGGATGTCGCGCGCGGTGGCGCGCCGCGCCACCAGCTCGTCGATGGCGGCGTCGATCTTGAGCAGCTCGAGGATCGCCTGGCGGCCCCTGTAGCCCTGGTACTCGCACTGCTCGCAGCCGACCGCGCGGTAGAGCGACGCCGGCTCGGTCGGCGAGAGGCCGAGCAGGCGCCGCTCCTTGGCGTCGGGGTCGTAGGACTGGCGGCAGGTGCGGCACAGGCGCCGCACCAGGCGCTGCGCGAGGATGCCGATGATGTTGCCGGCGAGGATGTCGGGCAGGATTCCGATGTCGAGCAGGCGCGGGAACGCGCCCACCGCCGAGTTGGTGTGAAGCGTGGTGTAAACCTGGTGTCCCGTCATGGCGGCGCGGAACGACATCTCGGCGGTCTCGCGGTCGCGGATCTCGCCCACCAGGATCACGTCGGGGTCCTGGCGCATCATGGCGCGGATGCCGTTGGCGAAGTCGAGCTTGGCCGCCTCCGCCACCGAGGTCTGCCGGATGAGCGTCATCGGGTACTCGACCGGATCCTCCAGCGTCATGACGTTGAGGGCGTCGGAATTGATGTGGTTCAGGATCGAGTACAGCGTGGTGGTCTTGCCGCTGCCGGTCGGCCCGGTGACCAGGATGATGCCTTCCGGGCGCGTGATCATGAGCTTGAGCAGCTCGAGCTGCGCCTCCTCGAGATTGAGCTTGTCGAGCGGCACGATGCCCTTCTGGCGGTCGAGAATGCGCAGCACCAGGTTCTCGCCGTGGGTCGTGGGCAGGCTGGCGACGCGGAAATCCACCACCCGCCCCGACATGGTGGCCGAGATGCGCCCGTCCTGGGGCGCGCGGGTCTCGGCGATGTTCATCTTCGCCATCACCTTGATGCGCACCGCCATCGCCGGCCAGTAGGTCTTGTGCAGGCTGCGGATCTGGCGCAGCACGCCGTCGATGCGGTAGCGGATGCGCAGGAAGTTCTGCTCGGGCTCGAAGTGGATGTCGGAGGCCGCTTTTTCCACCGCGTCGGCGAGCAGCGCCGAGATCAGGCGGACCACCGGCTGCGAATACTCGTCGCCTGCGGCGAGCGTGGCGTAGTCGATCTCGCCGGTCTCGATCTCGCGCAGGATGCCGTCGATCGAGAACTCGTGGCCGTAATAGGCCTCGATCGCCCGCTCGATCTCGGACTCGCCCGAAAGGCGCAGCTCCACCTCGTACTCGGCGGTCAGGAGCGCGCGCAGCTGGTCGACCGCGACGATGTTGTTCGTGTCGGCCAGGGCCACGATGAACTTCTTGTGCTGGCGGTCGACCGCGACCGGGAAGATGCGGTAGCGGCGCGCCATGTCGCGCGGCAGCAGCTTGAGCGCCGCCGGGTCGACGATGATGTGCGACAGGTCGACCGACTGCAGGCCGAGCTTCTCGGACAGCGCGTCGCGCAGCGTCGCCTCGGAGACGAAGCCGAGCTGCACCAGCAGGCGCCCGACCGGCACGTGCGATTTCGTCTGCTCGAGCAGCGCGATGCGCAGCTGGTCCTCGGTGAGGATCCCCTGGTCGATCAGGATCTGCCCGATGTGGCGCTTGGCCTGGGGATTGGCGGGCGAATTCAGGCGGCTCTCCTGCCTGTCCCGCTCAGTTGCCGAGCTGGGCGGCGCGGGTGCGCGCGGCGGCGAGGTCGAAGCTCGCGCCGCGATTTTCGGCGAGCGCGATTGCGCGGCGGTAGTAATCGGCTGCAAGCTTCGACTGGCGCAGGTGATCCAGGCTGACCGCCAGGTTGAACGCGAAATCGGCGTTGTCCGGATCGGCGGCCATGGCCTTGAAGTACGCCTGCTGCGCCTCGGCCCAGCGCCCCTGCTGCGCGAGCTGGTTGCCGAGCGTGAAGTGCAGGACGTTGGCGCCCGGGTCGGCGGCGAGCAGGTTCTTCACACGGCTCTCCGTGGCGAGCGGGTCGAGGCGGCTTGCGCGCAGGGCGATGAGGCCCGCCTGCGCGTGCGCATCGGTCGGGTCGTTCTGCAGCAGGCGCAGGTAGGCCGCCTCGGCGCCCTCGTATCGCCCCGTGCGCACGTCCGTTGCCGCCAGCCCGAGCAGCGCGTCGCGGTTCCCCGCGTCCTCCCGCAACGCGGCCTGGTAGTCCGCGCGCGCGGTGGCGAGGTCGCCGGCGAAGTAGGCGGCGTAACCCGAAGCGACCTTCGGGTCCACCTGCGGCGGCTGGCGGGTCTGCGTGATCGGCGTCTCGGCGAGCCGCGGCTGCAGCCTCGGCTGCAGCTGCGGCGGCGGGCCGGCGCGGGGCGAGGGCGCAGGCGCCACCCTCGGCGCGGGCTGGGGCGCAACCGGCGCGGCTTCGCGGGGCGGGCGCTCTCTCGGCGCGGGCGCCGGAGTTGGGCCCGCGGCCGCGGCGACCGGCGGGAGCCCGGGAATGGCGGTGGGCACTGCGGTCGCGGTTGCGGCTGCAGGCCGGCTCTCGGGCGTGGGCGCGGCGGCTTGCTGCGCCGCGCGGGGCGGACTGAGATTGACGAGCGGCGGCGGCGGCCGCAGCTGGTACCAGAAATAGACGACGACGCCGATCGCGGCCACACCGAGAGATGCGATCGCGATCTGGAAGGCCAGGCGCGGGTTCGGCTCCCTGAACTTGGCTTCGAACACCTTGCGCGCGGTGGCCCGATCCGCGGCCTGCGGCTCGTCGAATCTCTGCGCCTGCGACGTCTCCTCGGGCTGGCGCGGCGCGATCTCGTCGGTGAGGATCTCGAGCGGCTGGCGGATATCGGGCAGCTCGGCGCGCGTGAGCACCGGCTTCTCGCGGACCGGGAACTCGGGTTCGACGCGCAGCTCCGGCGCCGCCGGCTCGCCTTTCGCGCGGCGCTGGGCCTCCTCCTTGGCCTTTTCCGCCTTCTTCAGCGCCTCGAGGAGCAGGCTCATGTCAGTTGATGCGAGGGTTGCCGCGCGGGTCCTGGCCCGGGAGAAGCGGCGGCTCGGTGCGCTGCGGGTTGGGACGGCGGAAGAAATCGTCGCGCGGCAGCTGGTCGCGGTAGTTGCGGAAATCCCCTTCGAGGCTCGGATCGCGGATCACGGTGGCGCGAAGGAAGATCACCAGCTCGGTCTTCGCCGAGAGGTCGGCGCGATTGGTCAGCAGCTCGCCGATGAGCGGGAGGCTGCGCACGCCCGGGATGCCCGACTCGCTGTTCTGCACGAAGTCCTGCATCAGGCCGGCGAGCACGGCGATTTCGCCGCTCTGCAGGCGCAGGATGGAGTCGAACTCGCGGGTCTCGAACACCGGGATGTCGTTCTGGGTGTTCTGCCCCTGCAGCGCCGGGTTCGGATCGCGCGCGCTGTCGACGCGCCGCCGGATGGTCGGGCGCACGTTGAGCACCACCGCGTCGGCGTCGTTGATCTGGGGCAGCACCGCCATCATGAAGCCCTCGGCGGCGATGTTCGGCGTGGTGGTGAAGGAGGCCGCGACCACCGCGGTGCCCCCGGCTACGGTGACCGGCGTGGTGGACGGGGTCAGCGTGAAGTAGATGATGTCGCGCGTCACCCGCAGGATGGCGGTCTGGTTGTTCAGGACCGAAAGCCGCGGGCTGGAAAGCACGCGCACATCGCCGAACTGCTCGAGCAGACTAAGGGTGGCGGAGAAGTTGCGCGCCGCGCTGGCGTAGTTGATGGTGAACGGCGTCAGGCTGAAGCCGGGCGTGAGCGACGTGGTCGGCGGGATCGCTGGCTGGCGCAGCTCGAACCCCGAGGTTCCGGAGCCGCGCAGCCGCGCCCACTCGATGCCGCGCTGATATTCGTTGCGCAGCTGCACCTCCGCCACCGTCGCTTCGATCAGCACCTGGCGCTTCGCTCCGGCGAGCACCTGGTCGAGAAATTCCTGGATTCTTTCGTGCTGCTTCGAGCTCGCGCGCACGTAGAGCACGCCGCTCTCGCGGTTGCCGATGACGGAGGCGGCCTCATGATAGGTCGCGCTGGGCTGCACCGCGGGTCCAAGCGTTGGCGGCTGGCCCGGCACGCCCCCCGGCAGGAAGGGCGCCGTCGGCGCGACCGGCGTGGCCGAGGCAAGCTGGGCGCCGGCGGGGATGACCTTGTCGGTCTCGCGCAGGATGTCCTTTACGTTCTGGGTCAGCGATTCCCACAGCTTGTTCTCGGCGATCACGTCGATCTGGGCGGTGCCGCCGGTGGTCGTGGTGGTGGAGGTCGGCGTGGTCGCCGTGGAGCCCGTGCCGAACTGCGTGGACGCAGTCGACTGCATCTTCACGTTGCGGCTCGCGCTGAGGTAGTCGATCTTGTAGGTCCGCAGGTACGGCGAGTCGCGCATCACCACCAGGTTGTCGCTCTGGATCTCGTAGCGCATGTCGACTTGCCGGGCGATGCGCGAGAGCAGCTGGGGCAGGGTCTGGTCGATGGCGTTGAGCGTCACGGTTCCCGTGACGTCCGGATTGATGTCGACGTTCAAGCGCGCGTCGCGCGCGAGCGCGAACAGCAGATCCTGGACCCGGACGTTGTTGACCACCACGCTATAGGTCTCAGGCCGTGCCGACGGCTTGGGCTTGGGCAGGATCGGCGAGACCTGGACCGGTGGAGGAATGTCGGCTTCCGCCCGCCCCTCGGGAGCCCGGATGTGCGTCGCCGCGGGCTTCGGCGGCGTGTGGCCGCAGCCCGCCGCGAACGCCGCGAGCAATGCGGCTGCACCCAGTCTCCCCAACGTCATTCGCGTACTCCCTCCGGGCGGCAGCATACCATGAGTAGTGCCTGAAGAAACTTGTGTAAACGCCTGTCACGCAGGCATTTTTTCTGTCCGTTTAAATTTGACCGCGCAGCTCGCCGAAACTGCGCAACTCGGTCCGGAAGGCCTCCTGGTACCTCGGCGGCAGGCGTTTTCCGGCCGCCGCGGCCTCGTCCCGGGTCGGGAATTCACCGTAGACGACCCGCAGGCGGTACTGGCCGGCGCCCTCGAGGGGGATGACGAACAGGTCCTCGAGTTGGACGTAGTCGCGGGCGCGGAGCAGAAACCGCTCCATGCGCGCCGGGTCGCTGTTGTCGGTGGTGAAGAGCTCGATCGAGTAACCCTCGTCCGGGGCCCGGTCCAGGACCGAGTGGGCGGCCGCGATGCGTTCGGCAAGCAGGCGGTGGCCGGCTGGCGAATAGCGCTCGAGCCGTTCGGACTGCTCCGGCCGCAGATGAGCTGGGGCGCCCGGCGCGCTCGCTGGAGCGCCTGGCGCGATCGTTGTAGGCGCCGGCTCGGGCGCCGACGTCGGTGCCGGAGAGGCTGCCTGAGCTGGAACCGCCGGAGGGGCTGCCTGAGCTGGAACTGCGGGAGCCGGCGCCGCTGGGCCCTGCGCGGGGGGCGGGTCGACTGCGGCGACCGGCTGCCGCGATTCCTGCATCCAGATCCACTGCGCCGCGACGCCGAGGGCAAGGCCGGCGACCAGGGCCGCCGAGGCGACGACCAGGGTGCCTGCTCGTCGAGGCTTCATCGAGGCGAACTCCGAGTCCCGTACCGCAGCGCGCGCATGGGTAAGCGTGACGGCGTGGCCGTTCTCGGTGAAGGCCGAGAGCAGCGCCTTGTCGGCGAGGATGTTGATGCGCCTCGTGAGGCCGTCGGACGCGCCCGCGATCAGCGCGACCGCGCCCGGCGCGAAGACTTCCGGCCCGCGGTAGCCGGCGGCCCGCATGCGGAACGACAGGTAGCGCGCCGCTTCGGCCTTCGAAAGCGGGCGCATGCGAAAAGCATGGGTCACGCGGTCGCGCAGCTGGCGCAGGCTGGGCTTGGCGAGCGTTGCATCGAGCTCGGGCTGGCCGAACAGCACGATCTGCAGCAGCTTGTGCCGGTTCGATTCCAGGTTGGAGAGCAGGCGCACTTCCTCGAGCGTCTCCTCGGGCATCGCGTGCGCCTCGTCGATCAGGATAACGACGCGCCGGCCCTGTCCGTAGCGGGCGATGAGGTGCTCCTGCAGCTCGCGCAGCGCGGCGGCGGTCCTCTTGCCGGCCAGCGCGAGCCCGAGATCCTCGCCGATCGCCTCCAGGATCTCGTCGCGCGCGAGCGAAGGCGTGGCGATATAGATGGTGTCGACGTTGGCCGGGAGCCGTTCCATCAGCACGCGGCACAGCATGGTCTTGCCGCTGCCCACTTCGCCCGACACCTTGACGATGCCTTCGTCGTGGAGCACCGCGTAGATCAGCGCCTCGAGGGAGGCGCCGCGGTCGGCGCCTTCGAAGAAGAAGTCGGTGTGCGGGGTGATGCGAAACGGCGGCTCCTTGAGCCCGTAATGCTCGAGATAGAGCGCCATTAGTGCTTTTCTTCCTCCGAGCCGCGAGGCGAGCGTGCAACCTCCAGGCGGCTGTAGAGCGTGGTGCGGTTCACGCCGAGGAGTTTCGCCGCCTGGCTCATGTTGCCGCGCGTGATGCGCAGCGCCGCTTCGATGTAGGCGCGCTCCCACGCCGTGAGGGTCTCGTCGAGGCTGAAGGCGACGGCGCGCTCGAGCTGGCGCTGCGCCTGCTCCGCGAGCGTTCCCGCGCCAGGCGCCTGCGCCGTCGCCTCCAGGTCGAGCTCGGGCTCGAGCTCTCCCGTCGAGACCCGCTGGCCGGCGTACTTGGTGATGAGCCGGATGACGATGTTGCGCAGCTCGCGCACGTTGCCCGGAAAGGCATAACGCAGCCAGCAGACCTCGGCATCGTCGTCCAGGGTGAAGGGCTCGGCGCCCGATTGCCGCGCATAGAGCCGGCGGAAATGCTCGAGCAGCGCGAGCTTGTCGCGGTCGAGCTCGCGCAGCGGCGCCACCTGCAGCGACAGCACCGAAAGGCGGTGGTAGAGGTCGGCGCGGAAGCTTCCCTGCCTGAGCGCCTGGCGCAGGTCGCGA
>DASYPG010000144.1:0-1703 GCA_036006885.1 Burkholderiales bacterium
CAGCGCGCGGATCTGGCTGCGCAGCAGGCCCGGCCGGTCGAGCCCGAGCCTGATGGCGCGCCAACCCAGCGCCGGATTTTCCTCCTCGACGTTGCGCATATAGGGCAACACCTTGTCGCCGCCGATGTCGAGCGTGCGGAACGTCACCGGCCGGTCGCCGGCGGCATCGAGGACAGCGCGATAGAGCGAAAACTGCTCGGCGGTGCGAGGAAGCGTCGCTGCCACCATGAACTGCAACTCGGTGCGAAACAGCCCGATCCCGGCCGCGCCGGTTTCGTCGATGTGCGGCAGGTCGACGGCCAGGCCGGCATTGAGCATGAGCGCGATCTTCTGGCCGTCCTTGGTCACGCACGGCTTATCGCGCAAAGCGAGGTATTGCAGCTGCCGGCGGGCGCGCAACCGCACTCGCTCGATATACGCCGCTTCCATGTCGGGCGAGGGCCGCACATGGACGTCGCCGGTCGAGCCGTCGACGATGATGGCATCGCCGGGGTCGGCGACGCCGGTGGCATTGGCGATTTCGCCCACGGCCGGGATGCCGAGCGCCCGGGCGACGATCGCCACATGCGAATTTGGGCCGCCTTCCTCGAGCACGAGTCCGCGCAGGCGCTTGCGGTCATAATCGAGCAGCGCCGCCGGTCCCATGGAGCGGGCGACGAGGATGGCGTTTTCCGGCAGGCGGTCGCGCGCCGGCGCGTAGTCCTGGCCAAGCAACTGGTGCATCAGCCGGTTGGCGAGTTCGTCGAGGTCATGCAGGCGCTCGCGCAGATAGGGGTCGGTCGCCCGCAGCATGCGCGCGCGGGTATCCGACTGAACGCGCTCGACCGCGGCTTCGGCAGTGAGCCCGGTTGCGACGGCTTCTTCCAGCCGGTGCACCCAGCCGCGATCGTAGGCGAACATACGATAGGCCTCGAGCACGTCGCGGTGCTCGCCGCCGTCGGCGACCTCGCCCCGCTCGAGCAGGACGTCGAGATCCGATCGCATGGTCTCGACCGCTGCCTCCAGCCGCTTCAACTCCTTCGGCACGTCGTCGGCGATGAAATTAGTGATGACCACGCGCGGCTCGTGCAGGACCACGTGACCGAGCGCGATGCCGTCGTTGAGCGCCATGCCGGTGAGCTGCAGCGGTCGGCGGGCGGCAGGTTCGGCACCGGGCTTAGCGATCGCGGACAATTCGCCCGAAGCGATCATCTCCGCGAGCACCATCGCGGTGGTCTGCAGCGCCTCCTCTTCCTCCTCGGTGTAGGTGCGACGCGCCCGGTTCTGCACCACCAGCACGCCGAGCGTGTTGCCGGCGCGCAGGACCGGAACGCCGAGGAAGGAGTGGTAAATCTCTTCGCCGGTCTCTTCGCGATACGAGAAGGCCGGATGGTTCTGGGCTTCCGACAGGTTGATCGGGTTGGCCTCGCTCGCGACCAGGCCGACCAGGCCTTCGTCCGAGCGCAGCACGGTCTGGTGCACGGCCTCCTTGTTAAGGCCTTCCGTGGCGTACAGCTCGAGCGTGCTGTCCACGCGCAGCACGTACACGGAGCAGACCTCCGCCACCATATTGGCGGCGATCAGCACCACGATCTTGTCCAGGCGCTCCTGCGCGCTGACCTGCTCCGCCATCACCTCGCGAAGCCGGCGCAACAGCACGCGCGGACCGCCGAGCGCGCCACGCATGACGTGATCCCTCGGGCAAGCCCATCCGGCCGGGGCAG
>DASYPG010000145.1:0-4426 GCA_036006885.1 Burkholderiales bacterium
GTGCACCGCGCCGTAGTGCGCCCAGCCCTGCGCGTCGACCGAGATCGCGGTGCGCAGGTACACGTCGGCGCTTTCGAAGTCGCTCGGCCCCATCTCGTGCCACCACTGCAGGAACTGCGGCTGCCAGTGCTCGAGCGCGCGTTGCAGCGTGCGGTCGCCGGTGATGTTGACGTTGTTCGGGATTTTTTCCGCGTAGTCGATGCTGCTCATCAGATTCGTTCCCAGTTGAATTTGGCCTTGGCGCCGGTCCCATACACCTTCAACGCTCCGTGCTCGCCGACGGCGTTGGGCCGGATGAAGATCCAGTTCTGCCACGCCGTGAGCCGGCCGAAGACGCGCGTCAGCATGGTCTCGGGACCGGCGAAGCGCAGGCTCGCCTCCATGCCGGTGAGGGCGTCGGGCGAGAGACTCGCGCGCTCCTCGACGGCGAGGCGCACCTCGTCTTGCCAGTCGATGTCGTCGGGCGCAGAGGTGACGAGGCCTCGCTCGAGCGCCGTTTTGGCATTCAGGGGCTCTTTGTACTCCATGACCGGTGCCTCGCCGCCGAAGCGGGTTTGCAGCCGGGAGAGCCCGTTCGCCATCGGGTAGGCGCCGAAGTTGAGCGCCGACAGCGCGACCTTGGGGCCGCCGCCTTCCTGGACGTCGTGCATGTAGCTGCGGTCGGCCGCGAGCGCGAGCTCCATCAGCGTGCCGGCAAAGCACGAGCCCGGCTCGATCAGCGCGAAGATCGAGCGCGAAGACACCTCCAGGCGTGACAGCGTGCGGCGCAGGTAGCCGAGCGTCTCGCGCACGAACCAGTCCTTGCGGTGCTCCTGCAGCAGGGCGTCGAGCTCGAGCACCCGGGGGAGCTCGCCCCGCGTCTTCAGGAGCCACAGGCCGACGTCGAGATGGTTGTGGCGCAGGTCGAGGATCGCGCGGTCGAGCTCGCGCGCGAGCCGCAGCGGATACCAGTCGGCGCTGCGTTCGAGCTTGACGCTTTCCGGCCCCATTGCGGTGATGCTCGCCGTGCGGCTTTGCTTGTCCACCTTCAGTTCGATGATGCGGCTCGGACCGAGCTCGGTCAGCTTGACCCCTTCGCCACCGGGCCGGTCGGACTGCTCCGCGAGCGCGAGGGCGCGCGCCCGCACCGCCTGGGCGAACTCCTGCGGCTTGGCGGCGTGGTCGACCAGCTTCCACTGCTTCGCGCGGTCGGCGCGCACGCCTTCGGCGGTGGTGCAGAAGAGATCGGCCAGATCTCTTCTGACTTTTCTTTTGTCGATAATTCTGGTTAACCCTCCAGTGCCGGGAAGCACGCCGAGGAGCGGCACCTCGGGCAGGCTCACGGTGGAGGAGCGGTCGTCGACCAGCGCGATCTCGTCGCAGGCGAGCGCCAGCTCGTAGCCGCCGCCGGCGGTGGTGCCGTTCAGCGCGGCGAGGAACTTGAGCCCCGAGTGGGCGCTCGAGTCCTCGATGCCGTTGCGCGTCTCGTTGGTGAACTTGCAGAAGTTCACCTTCCAGGCATGGCTGGAAGTGCCCAACATGTAGATGTTGGCGCCGGAGCAGAACATGCGGCTCTTCGCGCTGGTGATGACCACGCACTTCACCTCCGGGTGCTCGAAGCGCACGCGGTTCAGCGCGTCGTGCAGCTCAATGTCGACGCCGAGGTCATAGCTGTTCAGCTTCAGCTTGTAGCCCGGCACCAGGCCCTTGTCCTCGGCGACGTCGAGCGCGAGCGTGGCGAGCGGGCCGTCGAACGAGAGCTTCCAGTGGTTGTAGCGGTCGGGCCGGGTTTCGAAGGAGATCATGGCAGCCCCTTGCGGAGTTCCTGCAGCGTTTGTCTCACAGTCTTGCCGCTCGTGTCGAGCGCGAGCGGGGCGCGCGCATAGAGCCGCTCGCGCTCGGCGAGCAGCCTGCGGATCTCGTCGAGCGCGGCCGAGCGGCCCTGCGTTCTGCCCGAGAACGGGCGCAGGTCGCCCTGCGCGACGACGCGCGACATGTGCTCCTGCGGCGAGGTCTTGAGCCAGACGCAGAAGCAGCGCTCGAGCAGCAGCTCGTAGGTCGACGGATCGGTGACCAGGCCGCCGCCGGTCGCGATCACCGCACGCTCGTTCTCCTCGAGCACCCGCTCGAGCGCGCGGCGCTCGAAGCGGCGGAACGCGTCCTGGCCGTACAGGGCGAACACCTCGCCGAGCTTCGCGCCGGCCTCCTTTTCCACCTCGCGGTCGAGCTCGACGAACGGCACGCCGAGCCCCTGGGCGAGCTTCGTGCCAAGCGTGGACTTGCCGGCGCCGCGCAGGCCGACGAGGGCGATGCGCGCGCTCCGCGCCGCCGGCTCCTCGCGCACCAACTCTGCCACCGGCACGCGCATGGCGCGCGCCACGCGACGCAGCAGCAGCACCGAGATGTTGCCGCGGCCGGCTTCGAGCTGCGCGAGGTAGCGCTCGGATACGCCGGAGGACTCGGCCAGCAGGCGCCGCGTCATGCCCTGAGCGTTCCTCCAGGCGCGCACCCGCTCGCCGAGGCGGCCGAGGTAGAGCGCGTCCTGCGCTTCGGTGAGAAGGGGTGCGTTCAAGGTGCGCTCATGAACTATAGTGCTTGACGTCGATTCTATTCGTGCACTATAGTGAATGTCAATGCAGATCCATATCCTGGTCGGCACCATGACCGGCACGGCGCAGCTTTGCGCGCAGGAGATGGAGCTTGTCCTCGACGACGGCGACACGCAGGTCGCGACGCTGGTGATGGATTCCCTCGATAGCTCGGTTTTCTCCCGGGAAGGCGTGTTCCTGATTTGCACCTCCACCTACGGCCAAGGCGACGTGCCCGACAACGCGCGCGCTCTTTACGAGGACCTGAAGGCAAAGCGCCCGGATCTCTCGCACGTGCGCTACGGCGTGTTCGGCCTGGGCGACCGCACCTATGCCGAGACCTTCAATTTCGGCGGCAAGCGCTTCGACGAGCTCCTCACCGAGCTCGGCGCGCGCCGCGTCGGCGAGCGCCACATGCACGACGCCTCGAGCGGCGTGCTACCCGAGGAAACCGCACTCGAGTGGTGCCAGGAGTGGCTCGCGAAAGTGAAGCACGGCGTCGCGGCCAGTTGACACGCTGTCGCGCGGCCCCCTAGGAGAAATGAGGGGGCACGCGTTTTGCATCCCGGCTTTACATGCATACCGCGCTCAAGTGGACCGCCGGCGTCCTGGTGACGCTGCTGGTCGTGCTGGCGCTTTTTGTCGTTTTCGGTCTGGACAGCCTGCGCGGGCCGATCAGCCGCGCGGTGACCAACGCCACCGGCCGGGAGCTCGTCATCGACGGCAGGATACGAGCGGTATGGAGCTGGCTCCATCCGCGTTTCAGGGTGGAGCGGATCCGGTTCGCGAACGCCGACTGGGGGCGGGAGGACTACCTCTTCAGCGCTGACGCGGTCGAGGCCGAGGTTCGCCTGTTGCCGCTCTTTGCGGGGCTCGTGGTGCTGCCGCAAGTGCGCCTCGAGGGCGCCGAGGTGAACCTCGAGCGCGACGAGGAGGGCCGCCAGAACTGGATCCTCGACAGCAAGAAGGAGAAGGACGAGGAGAAAAAAGACTCTCGCGTGCGCATCGAGCTCCTGACGCTCGACCGGGGCCACCTCAGCTATGCCGATGCGGCGCTCGACATCGACCTCCAGACGGACCTCGACACGGATGAAACCGGGGTCGTCTTCGCCACGGCCGGCACCTACCAGGGACTGGAGCTTTCGGCCTCCGGCCATGCCGGCCAGGTGCTTTCGCTGCGCGACGAGTCGACCCCGTTCCCGCTCAAGGCCGAAGCGAAGATCGGCGACACCCGGGTCGCCGTCGACGGCAGTGTCACCGGGCTGGTCGAGCTGAAGAAGATCGACACCCGGGTCCGCCTGAGCGGCAAATCGCTCGCCGATTTCTACGACATCGTCGGCATCGCCTTGCCGCAGACGCCGGCCTACGCGACCGAGGGCCGGCTGGTCCGCGAGGGGACGCTCGTACGCTACGAAAAATTCACCGGCAAGATGGGGACGAGCGACATCTCCGGCACCGTGCAGGTCGACACCGGCGGCAAGCGTCCCTTCATGCAGGGCGAGCTGCAGTCCAAGGTCATCGACCTCGCGGACCTGGGCGTGGTCGTCGGTACGGATCAGCCCAAGGAAGGTGGCGTGCTGCCGGATGCGCCGTTCGATCCGGCGCGCTGGGACAGCGTCGACGCCGACGTGCGGATCAAGGCCGGAACCATTCGGCGGCCCGAGCAGCTGCCGTTGCAGAACCTCTCCGCCCGCATCCAGATGAAGGACCGCGTGCTCACGCTGAATCCGCTCGAGTTCGGCATCGCCGGCGGCAAGTTCGCCGGCCCGGTGACGCTCGACGGCAGCAAGGATACGATCCGCGCGGATCTGCAAATGCGCGTGCAGAAGCTGCAGCTGGCGCAGCTCTTTCCCACGATC
>DASYPG010000146.1:0-2273 GCA_036006885.1 Burkholderiales bacterium
CTCGGCTCGGCTCTTTCGCAAGCGTTTGCATGCGGCCAACCGGATCGTTCTTGAAGTGAGCGACTTCGGCCGGCACGAAGCTGTAGACCCGTCCTTCGGGTCCTACGGCGTCGGAGAAGAGGCGGGTCCACTCGCCGTCGCCTGGGTAAACGTCGATGACGGTGGAGCCCGCCTCGACTCGTGACCGGCGAAGATTCGGTGTGCCGTCGCTCCAGCCTGTCCTGTCTGTACCATGGGTGGACCTACAGTCTGGACGGACGCCTGCTCGGCGTTCCGCGCCGCGACGCGTTTCCCACACTCGATGTGCCGGCCCATGGGCTGCGGCGACTCCCGTCGGCCGTCCGGCATGGGCTGATCTGGGCGACGCTCGACCCGAACACTGCCGCTCGACCTGACGTCGCGGCGCATCTCGGCGGCCTCGATGACGACCTCGCGGCACTTGGTCTAGCCTGGATTTCTCAAACGGGAGGTGCATCGGGGCTGCGAATCTGAGAGAATCGTTGTGCAGCAGCGATTTCCCCACGATCCGAGGTGCGCCCCGATGCAGACAGAGTGTACGCCGAAGCTGTTCGAATTTGAAGCGGTCGAGCGGCGTTCAGTGGTGGCCGGTTTCGACGGCGGGAACATCACCTCGAATGCGGGCGCACTGCTGCTGGGACAGGTCGATCGGGGCCTCGAGCTGGTGCGTCGCTTCGCCGCCTGCTTCACCGATCGGCGCGACCCCCGCTATGTCGAGCATCAGGTCGAGACGCTGGTGGGGCAGCGCATCTTCGGCCTGGCGTTGGGCTATGAGGACCTGAACGATCACGACGAGCTCCGCAAGGACCCGACGTTTGCGGTGCTGGCGGGGAAGTTGAGCCCGGCGCTGCGGACCGACTGCGAGCCATTGGCTGGCAAGAGCACGCTCAATCGCCTGGAGCACACGCCGCGGCGGCACGCGTCGAAGTATCACAAGATCGATTGCGACGCTGCGCAGGTCGATGGGTTGCTGGTGGATCTTTTCCTCGAAGCGCATGAGCGCGCACCGCGCGAGATCGTGCTGGATCTGGACAACACCGACATCCCGCTGCACGGGGAGCAGGAGGGCCGCTTCTTCCACGGCTACTATAAAGAGTACTGCTACCTGCCGCTCTACGTGTTCTGCGGTCGGCACCTGCTGCTGGCCCGCCAGCGGCGTGCGAACGTCGCGGGCTGTAATGGCGCGGTCGAAGAGATCGCGCGCATTGTCGCGCGGATCCGCCAAGAATGGCCACGCGCGCGCATCATCCTGCGCGCCGACAGCGGCTTCTCCAACGACGAGCTGATGGGATGGTGCGAGGCAAACGGCGTCGACTACGTGTTTGGCCTGGCGCGCAATCGCCGCCTGGAGGCAGCACTGGTCGATCAGCTTGCCGAGGCGAAGCGTCTATGTGCCGCCTCGGGCCAGCCGGCGCGCGTGTTCCGCGATTTTCAGTATTGCACGCTCGACAGCTGGAACCGCACGCGCCGGGTTATCGGCAAGGCCGAGCACACGCTGGAGGGCGCCAATCCTCGTTTCATCGTCACCTCGCTCAAGCGTAGCCGCATCGCCTACGACGCGCGCGCCCTCTACGAGCAGCTCTACTGCGCGCGCGGAGAAGCCGAGAACCGCATTGGCGAGCAGTTCGAGCTGTTCGCCGACCGCGCCTCGTCGGCCACCATGCAGGCCAATCAGCTGCGCATGTCGTTCTCGGCCATGGCCTATGTTCTCGTCGATACCTTGCGCCGCATCGGTCTGCGCCACGGTCAGTTCGCCGATGCCGCCGTCGCGACCATTCGGCTCAAGCTGCTGAAGCTCGGCGCGCAGGTGCGAACCAGCGTGCGCCGCATCCACTTCGCCATCGCCTCGGGATGTCCGAACAAGGACGAGTTCGAACTCGCCCACGTCTACCTTCAGCGCGCCTTCAGCTCCGCTTGAGCCACAGGACGCCGCGAAAACACCAGGTTTGCTCATCGCCATGCTGACGCGCGCCTTGATGGACTCGCATTACGCGAAGCCGAACATTATCACTCGCGCGTTCCGCGAACCTCGTCAGGTAGCCGGCCAACCCGATTATACGCACCACTGAAATGCCGATAACGGCCGGGCTCGCCGCCCTGACACGCTCGCGTTTGAGAAATCCAGGCTAGGCTTTTACAGCACAATCCGCTCGATCTGATCAAGGGTGGCCTGGTCATTGCGGCGGTCATAGAGCTTCGTGGTACGAGCGCTCTCATGGGCGGCCATCTGCTGCGCGTATTCGAGGAGGCCGCCT
>DASYPG010000147.1:0-7818 GCA_036006885.1 Burkholderiales bacterium
CCCTCCGACCAGTGGGCGACGTTCTCGCAGGACTTCCGCGCCACGCCGCGCTACGGCACGGATATCGCCGCAGTTCTCAGCGAGATCTCCAAGCTTTACGCCGTAGGCGAATGGACCTTCGTCGGCACCAGCGAAGGCTCGGTGAGCGCCTTCCACGCCGCGCGCATGAACGCCGCGCTCGCGAAGCGCGTGATCCTCACCTCGTCGGTGTTCGAGCCGACGAACAACGGCTCGGGCCTCTCCACCGCGAGATTCGAGCAGGTTTCAGCGCCGCTCCTCTGGGTGCACCACCAGGACGATCCGTGCCAGTACACCCGCTACAGTGACGCGAAGAGGTTTGCCGAGAGGAGCATGAGCCCGCTCGTCACCGTGCGCGGCGGCGGGCCCGAAAAAGGCGCCGCCTGCCAGGCGTTCAGCCACCACGGTTATGTCGGCGTGGAGCGTGAAGTCGTTCTCGCGATGCGCTCCTGGGTCAAGACGGGCGCCGTTCCGTCCGACGTCGGCCATTGAACCGGATATTGCAACTCATGACGGGAGCGACCATGAAAAAGACACTCGCAGCGTTGCTTTGCTTTTGGTCGGCGTTCGGATGGGCGCAGACCGCGGAAGAGCTGCTCGCAGCCGGCAAGAACCCCGAGAACGTCACCAACTTCGGCATGGGCTACGACCTGAAGATGTACAGCCCGCTGAAGCAGATCGACAAGTCGAACGCGAAGCGGCTGGTCCCGGTGTGGAGCTTCAGCCTGGCGAACGACATGGGCGAGCACTCGCAACCCACGGTCTACAACGGCGTGATGTACGTGGTGAACGGCAACTGGACCTTCGCCATCGACGTCGCGACCGGCAGGCAGATCTGGCGCACGCCGGTGCAGTACGAGCGCGCGGTGCTGCGCGTCGGCAGCGCCGGCGCCATCATGCGCGGGCCGGCCACGATCTACAACGGCAAGCTCTTCCGCCAGACGGTTGACGCGCACGTGCTGGCGCTCGACATGAAGACCGGCAAGGAGATCTGGAAGACCAAGTTCGCCGAATACAAGGAAGGCTACATCGGCGTGGTCGCTCCGATGATCGTCAACGGCGTGCTGATCTCCGGCATGGCGGGCGGGGACCGCACCACGCGCGGCTTCCTCGACGGCTACGACCCGGAAACCGGCAAGCGGCTGTGGCGCACCTACACGATTCCCGCGCCCGGCGAGAAGGGTTCCGAGACCTGGCCGAACCGCGAGCTTCCCGAGGCCTGGAAATACGGCGGCGCCGCCACCTGGCAGGTCGGCTCCTACGACCCGCAGCTCGACCTCTATTTCATCGGCACCGGCAACGCGGAGCCGTACAACCCCGCGTACCGCAAGAGCATGGACAGCCTGTACTGCGCGAGCATCCTGGCAATCCGGCCGAAGACGGGCGAGATGGTCTGGCATTACCAGACCGTGCCGAACGACAGCTTCGACTTCGACGCCACCGCGGAGAGCTTGATCGCCGATCTGCGCGTCGACGGCCAGGTGCGCAAGGTGCTGATCAACGCGCACAAGAACGGCTTCCTGTACGTGATCGACCGCAGCACCGGCAAGCCGATCGCCGCAAACCCGTTCGTGAAGGTCAACTGGGCCTCCCGCATCGACCTCAAGACCGGCCGGCCGGTCCTGACCGACCTGATCGAGCGCGCGATGGAAGGCGAGACGGTGAACGTGTTCCCGTCGCGCGGCACCAACGCCTCGCTCATCGCGTTCAACCCGAAGACCGGGCTCGTGTACCTGAACTCCTGGAACTATCCGCGGCTCATGAAGTTCGTGGATTTCAAGTTCGACCTCGGCAAAGGCTCGACCGGCATCGAATCCACAATGGAGACGCCGAAGGGCGAGCCGGCCGGCTATCACATGGCGATCGAGCCGCTTACGGGCAAGGTCGTCTGGCAGGTTCCGCTGATGGACATGGCGGCTTCCGCGGGCATGCTCGCGACCGACGGCGGGCTCCTCTTCACCGGCCTGCTCTCGGGCGAGGTCGTGGCGCTCGACCAGGCGAACGGCAAGACGCTCTGGCAGTTCAAGACCGGCTCGTCGATCGTCGCCCCGCCGATCACCTACACGCACAAAGGACGGCAATACGTGACGGTGCTCTCGGGACTCGGCGGCAGCGTGCCGAATCGCGTCGCGGCGAAATCGGTGCCGGCCGGCGGCTCGGTGTGGACGTTCGCGCTGATGCCTGAATGAGATATGGCCTTTCGGTTTTCGCACTCGCCTGCACGAGCGCCGCTGCGCAGCCCTTCCCCAAGGAGCAGATAAGAAAGGGCGCCGAGCTCTACGAGACCCACTGCCAGACGTGCCACGGCCCACGGCTCGCCAACCCGCCGTGGGCGGCCGACCTGCGCAAATTTCCGCCCGAAGACCGCGCGCGCTTCGTCGACACGGTGACCTACGGCAAGCGCGCCATGCCGCCCTGGGACGACGTCCTCACGCCCGAGGACATCGAGGCGCTGTGGGCCTACGTCGTCGCCGGAGACGGCAGAAAGTAGCGCTTCAGCTCCAGAAGAACGCCTGTGCGCCGAGGGTCGACCAGGCGACATTCATCTCGACGAACCTGCGATCCAGGCCAAGCACCCAGTTGCAGATCTGCTGACGCACGAATAGCTGCTGCTCCCGGTCCAGGTATTCCATGGCGCCCCCCCAAACCGAGAAAACACCTTTTGTCTTTCGACCGCAATAGGGCGTACGTACTAATCCTTGCCAGATATCATTGCTAGCCAAGGAGGAGCCATGAGAAAGACCTTCATTTCCCATGTTGCGTTCGGGTGCGCCACTGCATTACTGGCTTCCTCAGTGACCTATCTGGCGCTCGCCGGGTGGCCTGAATCGATATCGCTTTCGCGGGCGCACGCGCAGAGCCAGCCTGCCGCCAGCACCGGAGTCCGCCAGACGGAGCTCTTCAAGACGACGATGAAAGACGTGCTCGGCCGGGTGGTGACGGTCCGCCGGACCGAGCGCGATCCCGCAAATGGCAGCGGGCCGCACCGTCACCCCGGCAGCCACACGTTCGGCTATGTGCTCGAGGGGACCTACGAGGTGAAGGTCGACGACGGCCCATTGCAGAAGCTGGGCCCGGGCGAAACCTTCTACGAGCCGCCCGGCGCGCTGCATGCAGTCTCGCGCAACGGCAGCTCGACGCAGGCGGTCAAGTATCTGGTCATTCAGATCTCCGATCCGACGAAACCGCAGACCGTACCCGAGTAGGCAACATCCAGGCTAGATCTCGACCCGCGTGCCGAGCTCGATCACGCGGTTCGTGGGAATGTTGAAGTAGTCCGTGGCACTGCCGGCGTTGCGTGCCATCGCGGCGAAGAGGCGATCGCGCCACCGCGCGAGGCCGTTCCCCGCCTTCACCGGCACGATCTTCTCCCGCGACAGGAAGAACGAGACCTCCATCGGGTCGAGCTCCACGCCGCAGCTTCCACACAATGCGAGGTCAGCCGCGAGATCGGGGCGATTCATGAAGCCGTAGCGCAGGCGCACCCGCCAGCACCGCTCGTTGAGAGGTTCGCAGGCGAGCCTTTCCTCGATCGGCACCCAGGGCGTATCGCGAAACTCGACCGTAAGGAACACCACCTGCTCGTGCAGCGCCTTGTAATGCTTGAGGCTATGCAGCAGGGCGTGCGGCGTGGCTTCGGGCGTCGCAGTGAGGAAAACCGCGGTCCCCGGCACGCGCACGACGCGCTCCTGGAGCAGCGAGCGCATGAATGCCTCGAGCGGCACCGAAGCGCTACGCAGCTGCTGATAGAGCAACTCGCGGCCGCGGCGCCAGCTCATCATCACGGTGAAGATCGCGGCGCCCAGCGCCAATGGGAACCAGCCCCCGTCGAGCACCTTGTGCAGCGCCGCCGCGAGGAACACACCTTCGATCAGCATGAAGAAGCCGCTCGCGGCGAGGCAAAGCCAAAGCGGATAGCCCCAGCCGAACCGGATCACGAAAAAAGTGAGGAAAGTGGTCGCGAGCATCGTGCCCATCACCGCCACGCCGTAGGCAGAGGCGAGCCTGGTCGAGGAGCCGAATCCGATAACCGCCGCGGCCACCGCGGCAAGCAGGATCCAGTTGACGACCGGCACGTAGACCTGGCCCATGGTCTGCGCCGAGGTGTGCATGACCTTCATGCGCGGGAGATAGCCGAGGTGGATCGCCTGGCGCGTCATCGAGTACGCGCCGGAAATGGTCGCCTGCGAGGCGATGATCGTGGCCGCGGTCGCGAGCCCCACCATGGGGTAAAGCGCCCATGACGGATACGAAAGATAGAACGGGTTCTCCAGCGCCCTGGGATTCTCGATCAACAGGGCGCCCTGTCCGAAATAGTTCAGCACCAGCGCCGGGGCGACGAGACCGAACCACGCCAGGCGGATGGCGCGCTTGCCGAAATGCCCCATGTCGGCATAGAGCGCTTCGGCCCCCGTGATGGCGAGCAGCACCGAGCCGAGCACGACGAACGAGGCGAAGCCGTGCGCGGTCGCGAAATGCAAGGCGTGCCGCGGGTCGAGCGCCTGCAGGACCGCGGGCTGACTGGCGATGTTCCACGCGCCGACCGCCGCGAGCGACACGAACCACAGCGCGCACACCGGCCCGAACAGCAGGCCGACGAAGCCGGTGCCCCGCCGCTGGATCAGGAACAGCGCGATCAGGATGGCGGTGGCGAGCGGCACGACGTACGGCTTGAAGCCGGTGGTGCCGACTTCCAGACCTTCGACGGCGGAAAGCACCGAGATGGCCGGCGTAAGCACCGCATCGCCGTAGAAAAGCGCCGCGCCGAACACGCCGACGACGAGAACACTCGGGCGCCACCGTGAGCCCTCGCCGATGGCGCTCGCGGCGAGCGCGAGCAGCGCCATGATTCCGCCCTCGCCGCGGTTGCTCGCGCGCAGCACGAGCGCCACGTATTTGAGCGATACCACGATCATCAATGCCCAGAAGATCGCCGAAAGGCCGCCCAGCACGTTCGCCGCCGTCAGCGCGATGCCGTGATCCGGATTGAACGTCTCCTTCACCGCGTAGAGCGGACTGGTGCCGATGTCGCCATAGACGACCCCGAGGGCGAGCAGCGCAAGCGCAGGCGTGGACGAGCGTGGTGTGGGTGTGGACATAGGCCCGGGAGACTAATGCCTGGCGCTCGGCTGTCGAGATCGCAAGGCCGATTCTTTACGCGTTCTTTACGCCGGGGTTGCGCTAGAGTTCGCGCATGAGCTGGCATGGATACGCCTGGGCCGCCGCAGCCACCCTCGCGGCCACGCTGATGGGGCTCGGCATGCGGCCGCACTTCGAGCTGGTGAACATCGCGATGGTCTACCTGCTCGCGGTCGTGGTGATCGCGCTGCGCTTTACGCGCGCCCCGACCATTTTCACCTCGGTCCTTTCGGTCGCCGCCTTCGACTATTTCTTCGTGCCGCCGAGCGGGGCCTTCTCGGTCGACGACCCGCAATACCTGGTCACGTTCGCGATGATGCTGGGCGTCGGCGTGGTCATCTCGCAGCTCACCACCAGCGTGCGCGCGCGGGCGCAGGCCCAGGCGCGCCTCGCCCTGGAGGCCGAAACGGAACGCATCCGCAACGCGCTGCTGTCGTCGATCTCGCACGACCTGCGCACCCCGCTCGCCGTGATCTGCGGCGCGTCCTCGAGCCTGGCGGAGCGCGGCGCGAGCCTCGGCGCCGACGAGCGCGCGCTCGCTCAAAGCATCTTCGCTCACGCCCGCGATATGTCGGAGCTGCTCGCCAAGGTCCTCGAGATGACGCGCCTTGAGAGCGGCAGCATCGGCCTGCAGCGCGACTGGGCCTCACTGAACGAGATCGTCGGCGCCGTGCTCCAGCGCCTGCAGGAGCGGCTCGCGAACCACATGGTGATGGTCGAGCTACCGGACGATCTGCCGCTCGTGCGCGTCGACAGCGTGCTGGTGGAGCAGGTGCTGGCCAACCTGCTCGAGAACGCGGCCCAGCACACGCCTCTGCACACCCTGATCAGGGTGCGCGCGCAGGCCGCGAACGACGCCATGACGGTCTCGGTCGAGGATTACGGCCCCGGGCTGCCCGACGGGGACCTCGAGCAGCTCTTCGGCAAGTTCGAGCGCGGCGGCGGCAGCGGGCGCGGCGGAATGGGTCTGGGCCTCGCCATCTGCCGCGCCATCGTGCGGCTGCACGGAGGCGCCATCTGGGCCGAGCCGCTGCCGGCCGCCGGCACGGCGTTTCGTTTCACACTCCCGCTCGAGCCAGTGCCGGAGATGCCCGCCGGCGATTGCGCGGTGCAAAGTGGCTGATACGAGTGGCTGAGACGCGCGGCACCATCCTGGTGGTCGAAGACGAGCCCGACATCCGCCGCTTCCTGCGCTCGTCGCTCGGCGGCGAGGGTTACAAGGTGGTCGAATCCCCCGCCGGCCAGCGCGGCGCGCTGGACGCCGGATTGCACAAGCCCGACCTCGTCATCGTCGATCTCGGCCTGCCCGACCTCGACGGCGTCGAAGTCATCCGCAGGATCCGCGAGTGGTCGCCGATGCCGATCCTCGTCGTCTCGGCGCGCACCCAGGAGCGCTCCAAGATCGAGGCGCTCGACGCCGGGGCCGACGACTACGTCACCAAGCCCTTCGGCGTCGGCGAGCTGCTCGCGCGCGTCCGGGTGGCGCTGCGCCACGCGCTGCGCCCGCCGTCGGGCAAGGCGCTGAGCTTCGGGGACGTGACGATCGACTTCGAAAAGCGAATGGCGACGCGCGCCGGGGCCGAGATCCATCTCACGCCGATCGAGTTCAGACTGCTCGGCTGCCTCGCCCAGCACCTCGGGATGGTGGTCACGCACCGCGAGCTCCTGCGCGAGGTCTGGGGGCCGTCGCATGCCGAGCACACGCACTATCTGCGGATCTACATGAAGCAGCTGCGCGAGAAGCTCGAGCCCGATCCGGTGCGGCCGCGGCATCTCGTCACGGAGACCGGAATCGGCTACCGCCTGCTCGCGGAGGAGCCGTGAAGAATTACCGCGACTCTGACAAGCTTTGATCCGCGCGTGACGCGGGAACCGCTACAGTGCGCGCATGGCGAAGGCGATCCGCAGGGCTTGGGAGCGCGGCACGATGGAATACGTGCTCTTCGCCGGCCTGTTCGCCCTTCCGCTCGCCATCCACACCCTCGCCTGCCTGTTCGCGTAGCCGCCGGCTGCTAAAGTGGCCGCGTGAAACTAGAGCCTGAGGCCACGGAGCAGCCTCGGGGCGTGCCGCTGCTCAAGCGGCTCGGCCCCGGCCTGATCACCGGCGCCGCCGACGACGACCCGAGCGGCATCGCAACCTATTCCCAGGCCGGCGCGCAGTTCGGCTATGGGCTGCTGTGGTCGGTGGTGTTCACCACCCCCCTCATGATCGGCATCCAGATCGTCAGCGCGCGCATCGGCCGCGTCAGCGGGCATGGCCTGGCGGTCAACATCCGCGACCATTTTCCGCGGCCGCTGCTTTACTTTATCGTTTTTCTCCTCCTCGTCGCGAACACGATCAACATCGCCGCCGATCTCGGCGTGATGGGCGACGCGCTGGTGCTGCTCGCAGGCGGCCAGAGCTCGATCTACATCGCGTTCTTCGCGCTGGTTTCGCTCACGCTGCAGATCTTCATCCCGTTCCCGCGCTACGCCCCCATCCTCAAGTGGCTCACGCTCGCGCTCCTCGCCTATGTCGGGACGGTGCTGGTGGTGCCGTTTCCGGGAGCGGCGCTGCGCGACACGCTCATCCCCCAGATCGCATGGCGCCCCGACTATGTCGGCATGCTGGTGGCGGTGCTCGGCACGACGATCAGTCCGTATCTTTTCTTCTGGCAGGCA
>DASYPG010000148.1:0-12515 GCA_036006885.1 Burkholderiales bacterium
GCGGCAAGCGCGCCGCTCGATCACGTCAACAACCTCGGCTGGACGGCGCTGATGGAATCGATCGTGCTGGGCGACGGCGGTTCCCGCCACACCGACACTCTGAAAGCGCGAAAAGCGCGCTAGGCCTCGAGCCCGGCGAGCACCCGCATGTGCTGCATCGCGCTGCGGCCCAGCGCCGACAGCGCGTAACCGCCTTCCAGGGCCGAAACCATGCGCCCGCCCGCATAGCGCTCCGCGACCTGCTTCACCTGGGCGGTCACCCACGCATAATCCGAGTCGGTGAAGCGCAGCATCGCCATGTCGTCCTCGGCGTGCGCATCGAAGCCGGCGGAAAAGACGATCAGCTCGGGCTTGAAATCGTCGAGCGCCGGCAGCCAGGTCTCGGTCACGGCCTCGCGCAATTCCCTGGAGCCCGCGCCGGCGGCAAGCGGCACGTTGAACATGTTGGCGGCAGGATCCTCGGTGCCGCTGTACGGATAGAACGGATGCTGGAAAGTCGAGGCCATCAGCACCTGCGGATCGCCCTCGAAGATGTCTTCGGTGCCGTTGCCGTGGTGCACGTCGAAGTCGATGATCGCCACCCGCTCGAGGCCGTGCGCCTGCAGCGCGTGGCGCGCGGCCACCGCCACGTTGTTGAAGATGCAGAAGCCCATCGAGCGCGCGCGGCAGGCGTGGTGCCCCGGGGGGCGCACGGCACAGAACGCCGTTTTTGCTTTACCTGTAAGAGTCAAATCGACGGCAAGCACCGCGGCCCCGGCCGCGCGCAGCGCCGCATTCAGGCTATGCGGATTCATCGCGGTGTCGGGATCGAGGTGGACCGTGCCGCGGCTCGGCGCGAGCTCGCGGATCGCGCGCACGTACTCGATCGGATGCACGCGCGCGAGCTGCTCGTCGGTGGCGAGCGGCGCCTCGTAGCGCGCGAGATACGGCGCCACGCCCGAGGCGATGAGCTGATCCTCGATCGCCGACAGGCGCGCGGGCTGCTCGGGGTGGTGCGCGCCCATCTCGTGCTTCAGGCAGTCGGGATGCGTGATAAATGCCGCAGGCATGCTCATGCGATCTTAACGCAACCCCAGTACAATCAAAGCATGCTGCTCAAGGCCGAATTCCAGCCCACCGGGTTTCAAGCCAATCTCCTCGGTAGCGGCCCGGTCCAGAGAGTGATCCAGGCCGCGGGCGGCATCATCCTCGGCAAGGAAACGCAGGTGCGCCTGTCGCTCGCCTGCCTGCTCGCGCGCGGGCACCTGCTCATCGAGGACCTGCCCGGCGTGGGCAAGACCACGCTCGCGCACGTTCTCGCGCGCTCGCTCGGCCTGCAGTTCCACCGCATCCAGTTCACGAGCGACATGCTTCCGGCCGACATCATCGGCGTCTCGGTGTACGAGCGCGAGAGCGGCGCGTTCAACTTCCACCCCGGGCCGATCTTCGCGCAGGTGATCCTCGCCGACGAGGTGAATCGCGCCACACCCAAGACCCAGTCGGCGCTGCTCGAGGCGATGGAGGAGCAGCAGGTGACCGCGGAGGGCGAGACGCGCAAGCTGCCGACGCCGTTCTTCGTCATCGCCACGCAGAATCCGTCGGAGCAGGTCGGCACCTTTCCGCTGCCGGAATCGCAGCTCGACCGCTTCACCATGAGGATCAAGCTCGGCTACCCGGACCGCGAGGCCGAGCGGGCGCTGCTGGCCGGAACCGACCGGCGCGACCTTCTGGCCACGCTCGACCCGTGCATGACCCCGGCGGAGCTGATGGAGCTCCAGGCGAGCGTGCAGCGCGTCTACGTGGCCGCGGCGCTCCTCGACTACGTGCAGGCGATCGTGGAGCACACGCGCCGCTCGGCCGACTACGTGGCAGGCCTGTCGCCGCGTGCCGCGCTCGCGCTGGTGCATTCGGCGCGCGCCTGGGCGCTGCTCGAGGGGCGCGACAAGGTGCTGCCGGAGGACGTGCAGGCGGTGCTCGCCGGCGTCGCCGCCCACCGACTGCGCCCGGCACACGACTCCACCCGCAGGGTCGACGTAGGCGCGCAGCTGCTCGCGGCCGTTCCCGTCCCGTAGCGGTCCCAAGCGGGCCGTTCCGGTCCCGTAACAAAACCTTCTGTAGAATTCGCGGTTCCGCGCGCGCCGCGTACTGAAGCCGGTAACAGGCGCGAGCGGAAAATTTCATGCCGCCCAGTACGCGCTACTTCCTCGAGGTCAATCCGCGCATTCCAAAGCGCCTGACGCGGCTCGAGGAGCTCGCGCATAACCTTTGGTACAGCTGGGACCGTGCGACCCGGGCGCTCTTCGCCAAGCTCAACCCGGCGCTCTGGGACGCGGTGGGACACAGCCCGAAGGCGATGCTGAAGAGGATCGACGAGCAGCGGCTGATCGACGCCGCGACCGACCCCGCGTTTCTCGACAGCCTCACGCGGGTGCTGGGCGCGTTCGACGCCTACCACGCCGAGCCGCCGTTCCGGCAGAACGCGGGCGGGGTGCAGCGCGAAGACCTGGTGGCGTATTTCTGCGCCGAATTTGGGATACACGAAAGCCTGCCGATCTATTCCGGCGGCCTCGGCATCCTGGCCGGCGATCACTGCAAGGCGGCGAGCGATTTCCAGCTGCCGTTCGTGGCCGTCGGCCTCATGTACCGGCAGGGCTACTTCACCCAGACCATCGACGGCGAGGGCCGCCAGCGCGCCGCGTACTACGACTCGGACTTCGAGGACCTGCCGATCGAGGCGGTGAAGCGCAAGGACGGCGCGGAGCTCGCGGTCGAGCTCGCGCTGCCGGCGCGCAAGCTCTTCGTGAAGGTGTGGCAGGCGCGCATCGGCCACGCTTCGCTCTATCTCCTCGACACCGACCTGCCCGAGAACACCGAGCGCGACCGCGACATCGTGCACCGCCTCTACGGCGGGGACCGCACCACGCGCCTGGAGCAGGAGATCGTCCTCGGCATCGGCGGCATGCGAGCGCTCGCCGCGCTCGGGTTCAAGCCCACCGTCTGGCACATCAACGAGGGGCACGCCGCCTTCCTTGTGCTGGAGCGCGTACGCGCCCTGGTGGCGGAGGGGCTCGCCGTGGAGGCCGCCATCGAGACGGTGGCGTCCAACACGGTCTTCACCACGCATACGCCCGTGCCCGCGGGACACGACCAGTTCGCCGACGCCACCGTGGTGCCGTACCTAAAGAGCCTGTTCGGCGAGCTCGGCCCCCCGGACAAGGTCGCCGCGCTCGCCCGGCCGCCCGCGGGCGGCGACTTCAACATGACGGCGCTCGCCATCCGCGGCTCGCGCCACCACAACGGCGTGTCGCGCATCCACGGCGGCGTGTCGCAGGACCTGCTCAAGGACTTCTGGCCGCAGGTCTCGCCGGAGGAAAACCCGGTGGGCTACATCACGAACGGCGTGCACGTGCCCACCTTCCTCGCGCCCGAATGGAGCGAGGTGCTCGACCGCTTCCTCGGCGTGGGCTGGATGCACCGCCTGGGCTATCCCGGCATCTGGGAAAAGATCCGCGACATTCCGGACCACATCTTCTGGAGCGTGCGCCAGGACATCAAGGCGCGGATGCTGCACATGGTGCGCCACCGCCTCATGATCCAGCACACCCGCAACCACGGCAGCGAGTCGCACCTCGAGCGGCTGCTGCGCTATGCCGATCCGGCGAAGCCGCACGTGCTCACCATCGGCTTCGGCAGGCGCTTCGCCACCTACAAGCGCGCCACCCTACTCTTCAACGACATGGAGCGCCTGCAGCGCATCGTGTCCGACCGCGAGCGGCCGGTGCTGTTCCTCTTCTCCGGCAAGGCGCACCCCGCGGACGAGCCGGGCCAGGATCTCATCCGCGCGATCGCGCAGATGTCCCAGGCGCCCGACTTCGAGGGGCGGATCCTGTTCCTCGAAGGCTACGACCTGCACCTCGCGCGGCGCCTGGTGTCGGGCGTCGACGTGTGGTTGAACAACCCGGTGCATCCCCTGGAAGCTTCCGGCACCTCGGGAATGAAGGCGGGGATGAACGGCGTGCTGAATCTCTCGATCCTCGACGGCTGGTGGGACGAGGGCTACGACGGCGACAACGGCTTCGCCATCAAGCCGGCCTCGCCCGAGCTCGAGGCGCACCGGCGCGACCGCGAGGAGGCGCGCACGCTCTACGAAATCCTGCAGGACCGAGTGGTGCCGCTGTACTACCAACGACCTAACGCAGGCGCGAATGCGGGCTATTCGCCGGAATGGATCCGCATCGCCAAACGCGCGATGGCCTCGCTCCTGCCGCGCTACGACGCCTCGCGCATGCTCGGCGAGTACGTCTCGAAGTACTACCTGGCCGCCTCGCGCCAGGGGCGCAGGTACTCCGACAACGGCTACGAGGGCGCGAGGACCGTGGCGCAGTGGAAAGCGCGCGTGCGCGCGGCCTGGCCCGGGGTCGCGGCGCGGCGCCTCGACACGCCGAAGACGCGCATCCAGTTCGGCGAGAGCGTTCCGGTCGAGATCGCGGTGCGGCTGAACGGGCTCGCGCCCGCGGACCTCTGCGTGGAGCTGCTCCTGGCGCGCGGCGTGCGCGAGGCGCCGATGGTGCAGCACAGCCACGAGCTCGCCGCGGACGGGCCGCTCGAGGGCGGCGAGCACCGCTACCGCATCGACCTAAAGCCCGGGCTCGCCGGGCGCCTGGACTACCGCATCCGCGTGTTCCCGCGGCACGAGCTCCTCACGCATCGGTTCGAGCTGGGTCTCGCCTGTTGGGTTTGACGAGCAGCGCGAGCGCGCGCGCGGCGAGCGGATAGGTGGTGCCGCGGCCGTAGCGCTTGCCCTCGAAGGCGGGGTGGCCGGTGTCGATCAGCGCGTCCCAGCGCTCGCCCTCCGCTCCCGGGAGCGTGAACGCCACGCTGTCGTCGTGAGCATTGAGGACCAGCAGCACGTCGTCGTCCTCGACCGGCCGGCCAAGCTCGTCGCGCTCGCTCAAGCCGCGCCCGGAGATGAGCACGCCGAGCGAGCGCGCGGAGCTCCGCGCCCAGTCCTCGTCGCTCATCTCGGTTGCGTCCGGGTTGAGCCACGAGATGTCCTTCATCCGCGCCTCGCGCACCTCGCGGCCGCGGAAGTAGGTGCGGCGGCGGAACAGCGGATGCTGGTTTCTAAGCCCGATCAGCTTGGCCACGAAGGCGAGCAGCGCCCGATCCGCGTTCTCCCAGTCGATCCAGGAAAGCTCGCCGTCGTGGCAGTAGGCGTTGTTGTTGCCGTGCTGGCTGCGGCCGAGCTCGTCGCCGGCGACGAGCATCGGCACGCCCTGCGAGAAGAGCAGCGTGGCGAGCAGATTGCGCTTTTGTTTTTCCCGGAGGGAACGAATCGCAGCTTCGCCGGTCGGCCCTTCGACGCCGCAGTTCCAGCTGCGGTTGTTGTCCGAGCCGTCGCGATTGTCCTCGAGGTTGGCCTCGTTGTGCTTGGTGTTGTAGCTCACCAAGTCCTCGAGCGTGAACCCGTCGTGCGCGGTGACGAAGTTGATGCTGGCGGTCGGCCCGCGGCCTGCCGGCTGGAAGATGTCGCTCGAGCCCGAAAGCCGCGAGGCGACCTCGCCGATCACGCCGCCCTCGCCCTTCCAGTACGAGCGCACCGAGTCGCGGTACTTGTCGTTCCATTCCGCCCAGCCGGGCGGAAAGTTGCCGAGCTGGTAGCCGCCTTCGGCGGCGTCCCAGGGCTCGGCGATCAGCTTCACCTGCGACAGCACCGGATCCTGGCGCACCGCCGAGAGAAACGCCCCATTGCGATCGAACGCGTGCGAGGCGTTGCGGGCCAGCGTCGCGGCGAGGTCGAAGCGAAAGCCGTCGACGTGCATCTCCTCGACCCAGTAGCGCAGGCTGTCCATGATGAGCGCGAGCACCACGCGGTGCGCCGAGTTGAAGCTGTTGCCGGTGCCGGTGAAGTCAAGGTAGCGGCGCGGGTCGGCAGAGTCGAGCCGGTAGTAGATGGCATTGTCGATGCCGCGGAACGAGAGCGTGGGCCCGGCATGGTCGCCCTCGCCGGTGTGGTTGTAGACCACGTCTAGGAGCACCTCGATTCCCGCCGAGTGCAGTGTCTTCACCACGCTCTTGAACTCGCCCAGCGTGCCGGTGGCGGAATAGCGCAGCTCCGGAGCGAAGAACCCGATGCTGTTGTAGCCCCAGTAGTTGCGCAGGCCGTGCTGCAGGAGATGGCGCTCGTCCACCAAGGCGTGAACCGGAAGCAGCTCCACCGCGGTGACGCCCAGCTTCTTCAGGTGCTCGATCACCGGCGCCGTGGCGAGGCCAGCGTAGGTGCCGCGCAGCTGCTCCGGAACATCGGGATGGCGCTGCGTGAAGCCCTTGACATGCAGCTCGTAGATGAGCGTGTCGTGCCAGGGCGTGCGCGGCGGGCGGTCCTCGCCCCAGCTGAACGCGGTGTCGACGACCTGGCAGCGGCCGAGGCCGGCGCCGATCTTGCCGCGGAGCAGCCTCGCGTACGGATCTAACAGAACCTTCGTGGGGTCGAAGCGGTGTCCGCGCTCCGGGTCGTGCGGACCGTGGACGCGGAAGCCGTAGAGCAGCCCCGGGCGGGCGTCCGGGAGGTAGCAATGCCAGACGAAGTTGGTGCGCTCGAGGAGCTCGACGCGCTCGAGCTCGCGCCGGCCCTTGGGATCGAAGAGGCACAGCTCGACCCGCTCGGCGTGCTTGGAGAAGAGCGCGAAGTTGACGCCGGCCCCGTCCCAGGTGGCTCCAAGGGGATAAGGCCGGCCACGCCAGAGCGTGCTCGGCGCGACGACGATGCGGGCGGGCGCTTCCACGTGCGCCCGCTAATGTACGCCAACCGACGCTTCCTTGAATTTCGTGTCACGCGGGGACTACAGCCGGTCGGGTGGCTACTACCTCATGAATCAAGTCCGGGCGATAGTCGCTGTTAGCACTACTTCCTATCATCGGGCCGGGTCGCCACAAGAACTTCCACACTGGTAGAGGTGCACAACTCATGAAGATCGTCGCCCTGGTCCTCGCTGGCGGGGAAGGCACGCGCCTGTATCCCCTGACGGCCGAGCACTCGAAGCCCGCGCTGCCGTTCGCGAACGGCTACCGCATCGTGGACTTCGTGCTGAGCAACCTGGTGAACTCGAAGCTCTCGACGATCTACGTGCTCGCGCAGTACAAGCCCGACTCGCTCATGCGCCATATCACCACCGCGTGGGCGCCGTGGTTCGACGCGCCGGGCAGCGTCATCAAGGTCCTGCTACCGCGCTCGAACCGGCGGCTCTTCCGCGGCACCGCAGACGCGGTGCACCAGTACCTCGACGTGCTGCAAGAGCATGCGCCCGACGTGGTGGCGATCTTCGCCGCGGACCACGTGTACCGGATGGACGTGCGCCAGATGATCGATTTCCACTGCGCGCGCGAGGCCGACGCGACGGTGGCGGCGGTCGGCGTACCGCTCGACAAGGCTTCGTCGTTCGGCATCATCAGCGCGGGCGCCGACGGCCGGGTGCGCGAGTTCCACGAGAAGCCGCGGCGCGCCGCGCCGAGCCCGACCAATCCGGCTCACGCATACGCGTCCATGGGCAACTACCTCTTTGACCCGCTGATCCTCGAGCGCGCGCTCGAGGAAGGGATCTCGCGCGGCGAAACCGATTTCGGCCGCCACCTGCTGCCGCGGCTCTGCAATCAGGCACGCGTCTATGCGTATGACTTCGCCCAGAACCAGGTGCCGGGACTCCTCGAGTTCGAGGAGGCGGCCTACTGGCGCGACGTCGGCACGCTCACGGCGCTCGCCGCCGCGCAACAGGACGCGATGGGGCATCGGCCGCGATTCAACCTGTGGAATCGGCGCTGGCCGATCCGCGGCGAGCACGACGCGGCGCTGCTCGAGAAGCTGCGGCTGTGGCAGCCGCAGGCTGCGGCGGCGGCCGAAATGGGCGCGGCACCTAGCGCTGCGGCAGCCTGGCGAGGTTCAAGTAAAGATCTGCGTAGCGACGAGCGGCTGCCGACCAGCTGAAATCCCGCTCCATCCCGGCACGCTGCAGGTCGAGCCAGCGCGCCGGCTCGGCGTACGCGGCAAGCGCGCGGCGCAGCGCCTCGAGCAGCGCGTCCCGTTCGGCGCGTTCGAAGAAGAACCCGGTCACGCCATCCTGCACGGTATCGACCAGCCCGCCCGTGGCGCGCACCACCGGCGGCGTGCCGTAGCGCTGGCTGTACATCTGGTTGAGCCCGCAGGGCTCGAAGCGCGAGGGCATCACGAACATGTCGGCGCCGGCTTCGATGGCATGCGCGAGGTCTTCGTCGAATACCACTTGCACGCCGATCCGGCCGGGGTGACGGGCGGCGGCCGCGGCGAGCGCCTGCTCCAGCTCGCGCTCGCCCTGGCCGACGACGGCGAGCTGCGCCGGCAGCGCAGCGAGCGCGTCGGCCGCCGCCGCGAGCAGGTCGGCGCCTTTCTGGAGCGTAAGGCGCGAGACCACACCGACGAGCGGCACGCGCTCGCGCGGCTCGAGATTCAGGCGCCGCTGCAGCGCGGCCTTGTTCGCGGCCTTGCGTTCGAGCGTGCGCGCGTCGTAGCGCTGCGCGATGCGCACGTCGTTCCACGGATCCCAGATGCGCGTATTGATGCCATTCAGGATGCCGCTCAGTACGTCGCGCCGGTGCCGTAGCAGCCCGTCCATGCCGTGGCCGAACTCGGGGGTCTGGATCTCGCGCGCATACGTCGGGCTGACCGTGGTCACCGCGTCCGCGCTCGCGATGCCGCCCTTCAGGAACGAGAGCCGGCCGTAGAACTCGAGGCCGTCGATCGTGAAAGCCGAGGCCGGCAGCTCCAGCCGCGCCAGGAGCTGAGCGTCGTAATTTCCCTGGAAGGCGAGGTTGTGGATCGTCATCACCGAGGCGGCGCGTTTGGGCTCCTCGCGCAGGTAGACCGGAGCGAGCCCCGCGGGCCAGTCGTGGCAGTGCACGATCGCCGGGCGCCAATCGAGCGGGCTGCGCGCGCCGCCGAGCAGCGCCGCGGCGCGCGAGAGCACGCCGAAGCGCAGCGCGTTGTCGTCCCAGTCGTGCCCGCCGGGTCCTTGGTAGGGACCGCCTTCGCGCTGGTAGAGCGCAGGGCAATCGACGACGATGAATAGGTCCGCGCGCACCAGCCGGCATTCGAAGCCGAGCAGCGTGACCCGCAGTGCCTCGTGCGCGCGGCCGACATGGTCGAGCACCGGCGGATAGCCCGGCAACAACGTCATCGCGTCCACGCCGGCCTCGCGCAGCGCCGCGGGAAGCGCTTCGCTCACGTCGCCCAGCCCGCCGGTCTTCGTCATCGGCGCGCATTCGGGCGTAACGTGCAGCACGCGCACGCGAGCGGCTTCGCCCAAGGCGCTCATAGGTTGCGTACTTATATAGAAAAAGACCCCGCTCCGGGGTCTAGGGCGCCGCGATGCGGGCTTCGGGTGCGCACGAAGGCGCGATGGCGACCACCCGGCGCCGCGCCGCCTCCTCGAAGTCCGGTCTCACTTCGAACTCGACGCACACCGAACCGCTGAGGCTCCGGCCGCCGAGCGCTCGCGCGAGCCTCGGCTCTTCCTTGGTCGATTCGAGCTCGATAATGCAGGCGACGCGCCCGGCGCCGCGGTTGTGCACCAGCTTGAACGAGTGCACCGGCCCGTAGGGCTCGCACAGCGCAAGGATGCCCTTGGTCAGCGTGCAGAAATCGCGCGCTTGGGAGGTGGTTTCGGCGAGAGCGCTCGGCATGGGCGAGCCCATGCTAGTTCCCGGGCGGGAACGGCGGCTATCGCTGAACGCCTGAACCTAGCGTAGCCAACCAACTACATTGCCGCTCAGATGAGCAAAGCCACCGTCGCGGCGGTGAGGCAGGTCGCGAGCGTACCGGCGACGATGGACTTCAGGCCCAGCGCCACGACCTCGGTGCGCCGCTCCGGACACATCGTGCCCAACCCGCCGATCATGATGCCGAGGCTGCCGAAGTTGGCGAACCCGCACAGCGCGTAGGTGAGCAGGACGCGACTGCGCTCGGAGAGCTCGGTGAGCTTCGAGAGCTCGACGTAGGCGACGAGCTCGTTGATCACGGTCTTGGTGCCAAGCAGGGCGCCGGCTGTGCGCGCCTCGCTCCACGGGATGCCGCAGAGCCAGGCGAGCGGAGCGAGCGCCCAGCCGAGCGCCCCTTGCAGGCTGTAGGGTGCGATGACGAGGTTGACGAGCGCGACGAGCGCCACGAACACCACGAGCATGGCGACGATGTTCAGCAGGAGCTGGGCGCCGTCGAGGGTGCCACGGGTGAGCGCGTCCATGCTGCTCGAGGCTTCGGAGCGCAGGTCGATGTTGCCGCCCGTGACCGCGCCTTCGGGAGGCACCATGAGGAATGCAATGACGAGCGCGGCCGGCGCCGAAAGGAACGAGGCGATGAGCAGATGGGCCACCGCATCGGGCAGGACCAGGCGCAGGATGGCCGCGTAAAGGAAGAGCACCGTGCCGGCGATCGAAGCCATGCCGCCTACCATGATGGCGAAGAGCTCGCCGCGCGAGACCCGGGCGAGATACGGCCGCACGAAGAGCGGCGCCTCGACCATGCCGACGAAGATGTTCGCGGCGGCGGAAAGGCCGACCACTCCGCCCACGCGCATGAGCTTCTCCAGCGCGAACGAAAGCGCGCGCACGACCGCCGGCAGCACGCGCCAGTAGAAAAGCAGCGCGCTCAGGGCGCTCATCACGAGGACGATCGGCAGCGCCCGGAAGGCGAGCACGAAAGTTGCTCCAGTATCGGTCACCTGGAACGGGGCCGGGCCGCCGCCGAGGTAGCCGAACACCAAGCCCGTTCCGGCCTGGGTCGCCTGCTCGAGCACAAGCAGCGCGTCGTTCAGCTTGAGAAACACTTCCTTGATCACCGCGACCTTCAGGAACACGACTGCCATGACGAGCTGCAGGCCGAGACCGACGCCGACCGCCCGCCACGGCACCGCGCCGCGCTTTTCGCCGAGCAGCCAGGCCGCGGCGACCAGACCCGTTATTCCGGCGAGGGCGTGAATAGAATCGGGCATCGATGGACGCGAGCGTGGGTGTGACCGTGAATGTCACGTGTATTTGCGCGCTGTGGTGCGATAGCTGCGAGGCCTACCGGGAAGGCTTCTTCGAGCTGGCGAAGGAATTCCCCGGCGCGCGCTTCCGCTGGCTCGACGTCGAGGACGACGCCGCGGAGGTCGGCGAGCGGGAGGTGGAGAACTTCCCCACCATCCTCGTCGAGCGCGACGGCGCCGAGCTCTTCTACGGTCCCCTCCTCCCCCACCACGGGCATCTCAGGCGGCTGCTCCAGTCGCTGGAAAGACCCTAGCGATGGTTTCCTGGATGGCCACGGCGGCCGCGCGCGGGTCTGCCGCCGCACGGATCGGGCGCCCTACTACGATGTAGTCTGCCCCATTCCTGAACGCGTCGGCGACGTCGACCGTGCGTTTCTGGTCCTCCGCGCTGCTCCCCGCAGGGCGGATCCCCGGCGTGACGACGAGCAGGCGGTCCTTGAATTCGGCCTTGAGGCGCGCGGCTTCGAGGCCCGACGCGATAACGCCGTCGCAGCCGGTTTCAAGCGCGCCGCGGGCCCGCGCGAGCACCAGCTCTTCGATGCTTTTTGCGGAACCGACCTCTTCCAGGTCGCGCTGATCGAAGCTGGTGAGCACGGTCACGGCAAGGATCTTCATCGCGCCTTTTTCGCTCACCGCGGCCTGCATCACGGAGCGATGCCCGTGGACCGTGAGGAAGGTCGCGCCGCGGCCGCGCAGGTTCGCGACCGCGCGCCGCACGGTCTCGGGGATGTCGTGGAACTTCAGGTCGGCGAACACCTTGTGGCCGCGCTCGATGAGCCACGCCACGAGCTCGAAGCAGCCCGGCGCGCTGAAGAGCTCGAGGCCCACCTTGTAGAACGTCACCGCGTCGCCGAGCCGGCCGACCAGCGCGCGCGCCTCGGCCGCGGTGGGCAAGTCCAGGGCGACGATCAGGCGCTCGGCGGGCGGTATTGCGCGCTGCATTCCGGTCATGTGGCGGTGTCCTTTGCGGAGAGCTGGCGCAGTGACGCGCCGAGCGAAGCATCGACGTGCTTCCAGTGCTCGGCGAGGCGCTCGCCGGTCAGGTCCGGATCGAGCACGAAGGCGCGATAGATGTCCGCGAGGCGGATGGTATCCGCATCGCGCGCCAGAACCCAGCCGTCCTTTTCGGCCTTGGCGACCCAGCCGAGCTCGGCGCAGCGCTCGAGCACGCTCTCGCAGCGCTCGGGCATGACTTCGGCCTGGGTCGCGATGCGCGTGAGCGGCAGCACGTAGCCGCCGTCCTGCGCGCGCGAGAGCACGGCGAGGATGTCGAGCGCCTCGGTGAGCTCGCGCCCCGGCGCGCGGTTGCGCTCGAGCGCGATCACCCGGTAGCCGGGCAGCATCGCGGTGAACACCGCGCCCGCGAGTACCACCAGCCAGGAAACGTACATCCAGAGGAGAAAGATCGGCAGCGCGGCGAAAGCGCCGTAGATCATGGTGTAGGTCGGAAAGTTGGCGACATAGAGGGCGAACCCGCGTTTCGCG
>DASYPG010000149.1:0-3597 GCA_036006885.1 Burkholderiales bacterium
CGAGTAGGCGATCTCGCCGAGGAACACCGCGTCGACGCCGTATCTCTTGCCGATGCGCTTCGCGGCGTCCGCATCGAGCTGATTGCGTCCCACGGCAGCGAGCACGGCTTCGCGGCTGCCGAGCTCGATGAAGCGCGTTCCAGGCTGCGCCGCCTGGACCTGCTCCTGAAGCTGCTGGGTCGCGCGTGTGCCGGCGGCGCCGGAGGAGCTGGAGGTGAAATCGACCACGCCGAGCGTGCCGTAGCCTTTCAGGTCGACGCGCGGCGGCACGGTGACCAGCACCGTGCTTGAACACCCACTCGCCAAGAAGAACGCAAGCAGGATCGGTGTGATGGAGCAGCGCATGCCACCCTCCCTTGTTGTTTGCCCGCCAGCCTACCGGAGGGTGCGGCGCGGGTCGGTGACAATTGCCCGCCTACGCGCGAGTCGCGTCCCGCTCAGGCCCAGTCGCGCGGCTTGAGGAAGTCGGTGTAGAGCTTTTCCTCGGGCGAGCCGGGCACGGGCTTCCAGTCGTAGCGCCAGGCGGCGTGCGGCGGCATCGACATCAGGATCGACTCGGTACGGCCGCCCGACTGCAGGCCGAAGAGCGTGCCGCGGTCGTACACCAGGTTGAACTCGACGTAGCGCCCGCGGCGGTAGAGCTGGAAGCTTCTTTCGCGCTCCCCGTAGGGCATAGCCTTTCGCTTTTCCAAAATGGGGATATAGGCGGGGAGAAAAGCGTCGCCTACGGCGCGAGCGAGACGGAAGGAAAAATCGAAATCGCGCTCGACGAGATCGTCGAAGAAGATGCCGCCGATGCCGCGCGGCTCGTTCCGGTGCTTCAGGTGGAAGTAGCGGTCGCACCAAGACTTGAAGCGCGGGTAGTAGTCGGGCCCAAAGGGATCGAGTGCCTGCCTGCAGCGGCCATGGAAATGGCGCGCGTCCTCGTCGAAGCCGTAGTAGGGCGTGAGATCCATGCCGCCGCCGAACCACCACGCGTCCTTCGCGGCGAAGAAGCGCACGTTGAGGTGAACCGTGGGGCAGTAGGGATTGCGCGGATGCAGCACCAGCGACACGCCCACCGCTTCCCAGGCCTGGCCCGCGAGTTGCGGGCGCGCCGCGGTGGCGGACGGCGGAAGCTGGCTGCCGTTCACGCGCGAGAAATTGACGCCGCCGCGCTCGAACAGGCCCCCGTCCTCGAGCACGCGCGTGATTCCGCCTCCGCCTTCGGCGCGCTTCCATTCGTCGGTCCTGAAGGCCTGGCCGTCGGCGGCTTCGAGAGCGCCGACGATCGACTTCTGCAGCGCGGCGAAGTAGTCGCAGACGGCTTCGATTTGCATCGCCGGCAGCCTAACTCCGCTTGATCGCGCGGTGGCCGATGTCCTTGCGGTACTGCATCCCGTCGAAGCGGATGCGCTCCACCGCCTCGTACGCGCGCGTACGCGCCATCTTCACCGAATCGCCCAGCGCGGTGACGCACAGGACCCGGCCGCCGCTCGTCACGAGCGCCTTGCCCTCCAGGCGGGTCCCGGCGTGGAACACCCGGCAATCGTCGGCGGACGCTGGAATCCCGGTGATGGGGTCGCCCTTGCGCGGATCTTCGGGATAGCCGTGCGCCGCCAGCACCACCCCGAGCGCGGCGCGCCGGTCCCAGTCGGCCCCCACGTGCGAAAGCTTGCCGCCGAGCGCGCGCTCGATGGGCTCGAGCAGGTCGGACTTGAGCCGCAGCAGGATCGGCTGGGTCTCCGGGTCGCCGAGGCGGCAGTTGAACTCGAGCGCCTTCGGATTGCCCGCCCGGTCGATCATCAGCCCGGCGTAGAGGAAGCCGCTGTAGGGCATGCCCTCCTGCGCCATCCCCTGGATGGCGGGCTGGATGATCTCGCGCATCACCCTGGCGTGGATTTTCGGCGTGACGATCGGCGCCGGCGAGTACGCGCCCATACCGCCGGTGTTGGGCCCCTCGTCGCCGTCGCGCAGCCGCTTGTGGTCCTGGCTCGTCGCGAGGGGCAGCACGTTCGTCCCGTCGCTCATGACGATGAAGCTCGCTTCCTCGCCCTGCAGGAAATCCTCGACCACCACCTGCGCGCCGGCTTCGCCGAGGCTCTTCCGGGTCATCATGAGCTCGATGGCGGCCTGCGCCTCCTCGACGCTCGTGGCCACCACCACGCCCTTCCCCGCGGCGAGGCCGTCGGCCTTGATGACGATCGGCGCGCCGCGCTTTGCCACGAAGGCCTTGGCGAGATCCGCGCTCTGGAACGTGCGATGAAGCGCGGTGGGGATGTTGTGCCGCACCATGAAAGCCTTGGCGAAGTCCTTGGAGGATTCGAGCTGCGCCGCGGCGCGGGTCGGACCGAAGATCCGCAGGCCGGCTTCGCGGAAGGCGTCCACCACGCCCGCCGCGAGCGCGGCCTCCGGGCCGACCACGGTCAGGTAGATGCGTTCCTTTTTCGCGAACGCGACCCACTCCGCGACCTCGGAGAGCGCGACGTTTTCCAGGCCGTTCTCGCGGGCCGTGCCGCCGTTGCCCGGGCCGACGAACACCTTCTGCACCTTGGGGCTCTGGGCGAGCTTCCAGGCGAGGGCGTGCTCGCGTCCGCCCGCCCCGATCACGAGGAGCTTCATGTCAGTGGCGGAAGTGACGCACGCCGGTGAAGAGCATCGCGATGCCGCGCTCGTCGGCGGCCGCGATCACTTCCGCGTCGCGCACGCTGCCCCCGGGCTGGATCACCGCGGCGGCGCCCGCTTCGGCCAGCGCATCCAGCCCGTCGCGGAACGGGAAGAATGCATCCGACGCCACGACCGAGGCCTCGAGCGAGAGGCCGGCGCCGGCCGCCTTCATCGCGGCGATGCGCACGCTGTCGACCCGGCTCATCTGGCCCGCACCGATGCCGATCGTCATGCGGTCGCGGCAGAACACGATGGCGTTTGACTTCACGTACTTGGCGACGCACCAGGCGAAGATGAGGTCCGCGCGCTGGGCCTCGCTCGGCGCCGCGCGCGTCACGAGCTTGAAATCCCTGGCCTCGAGCGCTCGGGAGTCGCTCGTCTGCACGAGCAGTCCGCCGCCAACGCGCTTGTAGTCGTGCGCCTGCGCGCCATGGACCAACGGCACCTCCAGCACCCGGAGATTGCCTTTCCTGGAAAAGATCTTTTGTGCCTCCGCCTCGACACGCGGGGCGATCACCACCTCGGCGAACTGGGCGGCGAGCGCTTCGGCGGTTGGCACGTCCAGCGCGCGGTTGAAGGCGATGATCCCGCCGAAAGCCGATACCGGGTCGGTCTTGAACGCCTTCGCGTAGGCTTCCACGAGTGTGTCGGCGACCGCGGCGCCGCAAGGGTTGGCATGCTTGACGATCACGCACGCCGGATCGCTGAAGCTCTTCACGCACTCCCACGCCGCGTCCGCATCGGCGATATTGTTGTAGGAGAGCTCCTTGCCCTGGACCTGGCGGTAGGCGGCGATCCCGCCCGGCGTGGCGCGTTCGTCACGATAAAAAGCCGCGGTCTGGTGCGGGTTCTCGCCGTAGCGCAGATCCTCGAGCTTGCGGAACTGGAGGTTCAGCACCGCGGGGTACTCGCGCCGCCGCCGCTGGGCGTCGAGCGACGAAAGATAGTTGG
>DASYPG010000150.1:0-3604 GCA_036006885.1 Burkholderiales bacterium
GCCCCGCAGGTCCGTGGCAACGACGGTGAAGCTGCGCGCGAGGCGCGGCGCGATGCGCTGCCAGGAGAGGTTGGTGAGCGGATTGCCGTGCAGGAGCAGGAGCGGCGGCCCTTCGCCGCCGCGGCGCCCGACGATCGAAACTTCGGGGTCGGAAGTCTGGATGCGGAACGGGGTGAAATCAGCCATGGGGCTGATGGTGCGACGTGCTCGCCTGCGGCAGGCTGGCGCCGAACAGCCGCTCGTAAGCTTCGCGCACGGCGGGGCACGCGAGGTAGGCCTCGCGGCCGAAGCCCTCGATCACGCTCATGAGCCGCCCGAGGCGCGGCTTCGCCGCCGCGTCGCCCTTCGCCGTGCCGTCGAGCAGCGCGCGCAGCGCGAGCGCCGTGACTTCGACGATCCTCTCGTGCGCAGGCTTCAGCGCGCAGAGCCGATAGTCGCTCGGGTCGGCGCCGCGCAGCGCGAAGTACTCGGTCCACGCCCGCTGCCAGCTCGTCCACGCGGCCTCCGGATCGCGCGAGCTCATCGCCGGGATCGGCTCCTTGGCGTAGCGCTCGGCCGACTGCTCGAGCTGCTCGTCGCGCTCCGCGAGCGTCGCGTGCCACTCCGACCTCACGGGCACGAAGACCATGCCGCCGGCGCGTATCTCGTTCATGAGCTCGTCGGATTCGACGTGCCCGCCGATCTTGCCGCACTCCTTGGTCTCGACGATGAGCCGGAACAGCGGCCTGCGCTGCTGGCTCACGGTCCCGACCTGTGTCGAGTTGTCCGCCGTCCTGCGCTCGCCTCTGCGGTCGACGACGTCGACGTGGCTGTCGAGCTGCCCATTCTGGAGGTCGGCGTTGACGATGCCCCTGAGGTCTCCCTCCACCGTGCCGCGCACGGATCCGCCTTGGCCGCCGACCGCGTTCACCTCGCCCGTCGTGACGCCGGAATCGTCGCGCGCGGTGAAGGCTCCCGCGAACTGGAACTGCTGGGGCCTGCCGAGCAGCGCGACGCTCACGAGCTTCTTGCCGTCGCGGTCGCGCTCGGCCGCCGCGCCCAAGCTCGCCGCCTTCTTCGTCGCCGCGTTCTGCGTGAGATCGAGGCCCGGGTCGGACATCACCATGTTCATCGCCATCGTGACGTCGGTGCGGCCCGCGAACACGGGCGGCGTTTCGTCGCGCGACAGCCGCTGCACGGGCGTACCGTCCACGCCTAGTCTGCGGCGCGCCTGCTCGTCGCGATTCTCCGTAAGGGCGATTGCTACGTCGCCCCGCCACGCGAGCGAGAAGGCGGCGGGCGTGTCGGGCACCGTCATCTTGTAGTCGAAGCTGAAGTTGCCCCGCCAGCTGCCGGCCGCGGGCTCTTGCGAAAAATTCGGGACGCAGCCCGAGCCGCCCTGCGCGGCGCAAGTGGCAACGGGCGACACCGAGAACGCGCCGAGCGCGACCAACACGACCGCGCCGAGCAAGCCGAGACGCAGCTTCGTCATCATGGCATCCTCCTCATGGGGTTTTCAGGGTTGCCGCGCTGAGTGCGAGGAGCGCGAACGAGGCGAGCCAGTGCTCGCCAGCGAAGTCTCCGCCGACAACGTGTGGCATCCCCGCCTCCAAGTGCCGTTTCGCCTCCTCCGCCTTTCCTAAGTGTTCAAAGCACCAAGCGCGTGAAAGGCAGAGCCCGTCGAGGTGGCTTTGCTTCGCGTCCGCGTGGTCGGCGACCGTGGGTGGTTGGGAGAGCGGCCCCAGGTCAGGCGGCAGGAACCGCTTCAGCCATTCGCTGAATTCGCCGTCGGGCAGGACCCGTTTCATCAGCAGGGCTTCGATCAGCGCCGGGGAAAGAAAATCGTCTCCCGAGGGCTCGTACGCCACCGGATAGTCGCGATCGTCGAGATACCGGCGCCGGGCTGCGGCTTCGACGGCCGCCGCGAGGTCACTTCTTCCAGCGGTTCGGGCGTAATCGAGCGCAAGAATGGAGGCGAATGCGGTGTTGCCATGGGTTCCTGCGCGGACCGGGTAGGCGGATGCTTCGAGGAAGCGAACGAAGCGGTCGGCGAGCTCGTCGGCGAGAGGCGCGACTTCCCCGTGCCAGCGCCGCAGCCGAACGAGCTCGGCCTGCAGCTCGAGCAGCCAGGCCCAGCCGTAGGGGCGCTCGAACGTAGTGCCGCCCGGACCATTGAAGAACGCGAGCTCGCGGGCGAGATTCGAGGCGTTGAGATGGACGTCGAGTCGTTCCTCGATCGCGCTCCGCTCCGGGATGGCGGGATGCAGACGCAGAAGCCGCGCCAGAAGCCAGTGCATGTGGACCGCCGAGTGCCAGTCGTAGCTGCCATAGAACGCGGGATGCAGCACGCCCGGGCGCCATTCCTCATCCGGGCCGCCCAGGAGCTGGTCGAGGCGCCGCGGGTATGCGCGAGCCACATTGGCGAGCGCCACGCGCGCGAATGCCGAAGATAAATCTGCGATCGGCACCGGTCGAGTCTAGGTCAAAACGCTAGAATCAGCACGGATTCAACCGGATGCCGCTAGAAATCGTCATTCTCGCCGCGGGTCAGGGCAAGCGCATGCGCTCGAAGCTGCCCAAGATCCTGCACCCGCTTGCCGGCCGGCCGCTGCTCGGGCACGTGCTCGAGACTGCGCGCGCGTTGGAACCCCGCAGGATCGTCGTGGTCCATGGCAACGGCGCCGACCAGGTGCGCGCCGCCTTCGCAGACGCGCGGATCGAATGGGCGTTGCAAGCCGAGCAGCTCGGCACCGGCCACGCGGTGCAGCAGGCCCTGCCGAGCATTTCGCCGGACGCCGAGGTTCTCATCCTGTACGCCGACGTGCCACTCGTCCGTCCCGCCACGCTCCGACGGCTGCTCGATGCGGGGCGCGATGGCCTCGCCGTCATGACGGCCGAGGTTAGCGACCCGACCGGCTACGGCCGTATCGTGCGCCAGGGGTCGGGCGACGTGGCGCGCATCGTCGAGCAGCGGGATGCTTCGTCCGAGGAGCTCGCCCTGCGGGAGATCAACGCAGGATTCATGGCCATGAGCGCGCGCCGGCTCTCCGCCTGGCTCGGCAAGCTTACCAATCGCAACGCGCAGAAGGAGTACTACCTCACCGACGTAGTCGCGCTGGCGGTGGCGGAACGCCTGCCGGTGCGCGCGGTCAGGGTGGAGGACGAGTGGGAGGTCGCGGGCGTGAATTCCAAGCGCGAGCTCGCGGCGATCGAAAGACGCTACCAATCGGTGCAGGCGCAGCGCCTGCTGGACGAAGCGGTCACGCTGGCCGACCCGGCGCGCATTGACGTGCGCGGTGAGCTCTCCTGCGGCACCGACGTCGCGATCGACGTGAACTGCGTATTCGAGGGAAGCGTGACGCTCGCCGAGGGCGTGCGCATCGGCCCCAACTGCCTGCTGCGCAACGTGCGAATCGGGGCCGGGACCGAGGTCCTCGCTTTCTCGCACCTCGAGGACTCCGAAATCGGGGCGCGCTGCCGCCTGGGTCCCTACGCGCGCCTGCGCCCGGGCAACAGCCTCGCCGACGAGGTGCACGTAGGCAATTTCGTCGAGCTGAAAGCGAGCCGCATCGGCAAGGGGTCCAAGGCGAATCACCTGAGCTACATCGGCGACTCGGAGGTGGGT
>DASYPG010000151.1:0-2002 GCA_036006885.1 Burkholderiales bacterium
GTCGACGGCCACGCCGACCGGCTCGGCTCGGCGCAGTACAACCAGAGGCTTTCCGAGAAGCGCGCCGACGCGGTCCGCGCCTATCTCGTTTCGAAGGGTTTCGACGCGTCGAAGATGGAGACGCTCGGCTCGGGCAAGACCAATCAGGTCAAGTCCTGTCCCGACAAGGCCGGCGGCAAGGCGGACCGCAAGGCGCTGATCGAATGCCTTGCGCCCAACCGGCGGGTCGTGGTGGAACTGAAGGGCATGCCGCGCTAGAGGTTTCGCCCGGCGGGCCTTTCGGTCTATGAGCCGCCTTCTTCTCCAGCCCAGATGGGTCGTGCCGGTCGAGCCCACCGGACAGGTCCTCGAGCGCCACGCCGTCGCCGTGCGCGACGGGCGGATCGAGGCCCTCCTGCCCTCGGCGGAAGCGGCCCGCAGCTTTGCTTCCTACGAGACGATCGATCTGCCGGATCACGCGCTCATTCCGGGGCTCGTAAACGCGCATACCCATGCGGCGATGTCGCTCATGCGCGGCCTCGCGGACGACCTGCCGCTCATGCGCTGGCTCGAAGACCACATTTGGCCGGCCGAAGGAAAGCATGTTTCCGCGGCGATGGTGCGCGACGGAACGCTCCTCGCCTGCGCCGAGATGCTGCGCGGCGGGATCACCTGCTTCAACGACATGTATTTCTTCCCCGAGGCCTCGCTCGAGGCCGCGCGCGACGCCGGGATGCGCGTCGCGCTGGGAATCATCGTGGTCGAGTTTCCCTCGGCGTACGCCTCCGACGCGGCCGACTACCTGCGCAAAGGCCTCGCGCTGCGCGACCGCGAGGGCGAGGACCCGCTGGTCTCGTTCTGCCTCGCCCCGCACGCTCCGTACACGGTGTCCGACGGCAGCTTCAAGCAGATAGCGAAGCTCGCGGCCGAGCTCGACCTGCCGGTCCACGTGCACCTCGCCGAGACCGAGGACGAGAACCGGCGCTCGCTCGCCGAGCACGGCGTGCGGCCGGTGGAGCGGCTGCACCGCCTGGGCCTGCTCGGCCCGGGGCTCATCGCCGTGCACGCGGTGCACCTCGAGCAGCAGGAGATCGATCTCCTCGGCAGCCACGCCGTGTCGATCGCACACTGCCCTTCGTCGAACCTCAAGCTCGCGAGCGGGTTCGCGCCGATCGAGGCGCTGCGGCGAGCGGGCGCGAACCTGTGCCTCGGCACCGATGGCGCGGCGAGCAACAACCGCCTGGACCTCTTCCAGGAGATGCGCATCGCGGCGCTGCTCGCGAAAGCGGTCGCCGGTGACGCGCAGGCCTTGCCCGCGCACGCCGCGTTGCGCGCCGCGACGCTGGGCGGCGCGCAGGCGCTTGGCCTCGAGGAGCTCACCGGCTCAATCTCTGCGGGAAAGGCTGCCGACCTCGTCGCCGTCGGCCTGCGCGGACCCGAGCTCGCGCCCTGCTACGACCCGGTTTCGCATCTGGTCTACGCCGCGGGCCGAGAGCACGTCACGCACGTCTGGGTGAACGGAGAAGCCCGCGTGGCTGACGGACGCTTGCTGCCGGGCGCGTTTTCCGGTTTGGAAAAGCGAGCGCAGTTATGGCAGAATGCCTTCCAGAGTCTCGCAGATTCTTGATTTTTCTAAAACAAAGAGAGAAGGCGGGGAGCTGATGACCAAGAACCTATTCGCAGCGTTCGTCGCGGTCGCGTTCGCAGCGGGCTGCGCCAGCACGGAACCACCGAAGCCCGAAGCCAAGCCCGAGCCCGTTCCCGCGCCGGCGCCCGCGCCGAAGCCCGAGCCCAAGCCCGCGCCGCCGCCTGCGCAGCCGAAGCCCGAGGCGAAGCCCAAGCCGGTGGCCGAGAAGATCACCTTCGCCGCGGACGTGCTGTTCGACTTCGACAAGTCGGTGATCAAGCCTGAAGGCCGCTCGAAGCTCGACGACCTCGCGGGCAAGGCGAAAGCCGTCAACCTCGAAGTCGTGATCGCGGTCGGCCACGCGGACTCCATCGGCTCCGACGAGTACAACCAGCG
>DASYPG010000152.1:0-5259 GCA_036006885.1 Burkholderiales bacterium
ACCGCGACGCGCCATAGCGCCTCGGCGCCGCCGAAAAAAGCGTGCCGGTGCTCGCGCACGTCGTGCCAGAACTCGCGCGCCTCGAGCCGTGCGCCGCCGATCTTCACCGCGGCGGTGCGCACCGCGGGCTCCGCGCCGGACAGGCGCACGCATAGCCGCCCCGCGTGCCAGGCCGTGGCCGAGATGGGCAGCGGCTGGCCGGCCCAGAGATTCATGCTCTCGAGCGCTGCGGCCTCGCTCATCTCGAGCTCGAGCGTGAGCTCGCAGGCGGGCAACGGCAGAACCTTGAGCGAGGCCTCGGCGATGAGCCCCAGCGTGCCGAGCGAGCCGGCAGTGAGGCGTGCGACGTCGTAGCCGGCCACGTTCTTCATCACCTGGCCGCCGAATGTAAGCTCGCGGCCGCGCCCGTCCACGAGCTTCACGCCGAGGACGTAGTCGCGCAGCGCCCCTGCGCTCGCGCGGCGCGGCCCGGACAGCCCCGCCGCGACGCATCCGCCCAACGTGGCGCCGGGCCCGAAATGCGGCGGCTCGAAAGGCAGACACTGGCCGTTCTGCTTGAGGGTACTTTCCAACTCCGCGAGGGGCGTTCCGCATCTCGCCGTGACCACGAGCTCGGTCGGCTCGTAGCTCGCGATTCCGGCGTAGCCGCGCGCGTCGAGAAGCTCGCCGCGCGGCTCGTTGCCGTAGAAATCCTTGCTGCCACCGCCGCGCAGGCGCAGCGGTGCCCTGCGCTCTGCGGCCTGCCGGATGCGGTTCTGAAGTGCTTCGAGACTCAAAAGCGCGGCAGCTCCGGATGCGGCAACTTGCCGCCGTGCACGCGCATACGTCCATACTCCGCGCAGCGCGCGAGCGTGGGAACGGCCTTTCCGGGGTTCAGCAGCATCGCCGGATCGAACGCCCGCTTGACCGCGAGGAACAGCTCCAGCTCGTCGGGGCGGAACTGGACGCACATCTGGTCGATCTTCTCCACCCCCACGCCGTGCTCGCCGGTGATGGTGCCGCCGACCTCGACGCATTTCTCCAGCACCTCGGCGGCGAAGAGCTCGGTGCGATGCAGCTCGTCGGCATCGTTCGCGTCGAACAGGATCAGCGGATGCAGGTTGCCGTCGCCGGCGTGGAACACGTTGGGACAGCGCAGGCCGTACTTCTTCTCCATCGCGCCGATGAATTTCAGCACCTCGCCCAGGCGCTTGCGCGGGATGGTACCGTCCATGCAGTAGTAGTCGGGCGAGATGCGGCCGGCGGCCGGAAACGCGGCCTTGCGCCCGGACCAGAAGCGCAGCCGCTCGGCCTCGTCGCGCGACACGCTCATGCGCGTCGCGCCGGCGCGCGCGAGCACTGCTCGAATGCGCGCGATCTCGTCTTCCACCTCTTCAGGGGTGCCGTCGGATTCACACAGCAGGATCGCGGCGGCGTCGAGGTCGTACCCGGCGCCCACAAACTGCTCGACCGCGTGCGTCGCCGGACGGTCCATCATCTCGAGGCCGGCCGGAATGATCCCGGCCGCGATCACGTCGGCGACTGCCTGCCCGGCCCGCTCGACGTCGTCGAAGGAGGCCATCACCACTTTTGCGCATTGCGGCTTGGGGAGCAGCTTGACCGTCACCTCGGTGACCACGACCAGCATGCCTTCCGAGCCGATGGCGAGCGCGAGCAGGTCGTAGCCCGGCGCGTCGGGCGCCTGCGAGCCGAGCTCGACCGGCTCGCCGGCGGCGGTGAAGCCGCGCAGCCGCAGCACGTTGTGCACCGTGAGGCCGTATTTCAGGCAGTGCACACCGCCCGAATTCTCGGCCACGTTGCCGCCGATGGTGCACGCGATCTGGCTCGAAGGGTCGGGCGCATAGTACAGGCCGAACGGCGCGGCCGCTTCCGAGATCGCCGCATTGCGCACTCCGGGCTGCACTACCGCAATCCGCGCCCGCGCGTCGACGCGCAGCACGCGCATGAACTTGGCCATCGAAAGGAGCACGCCGTCACCGGAGGGCAGCGCTCCGCCCGAGAGTCCGGTCCCTGCGCCGCGCGGCACCACCGGGACCTTCATGGAGGAGCAGGCCTCGAGGATGCGGCGCACCTGTTCTTCGGTCTCGGGAAGCGCCACGACCATCGGCAGCTGCCGATAGGCGGTCAGCCCGTCGCATTCGTAGGGCCGGGTGTCTTCTTCCTCCCACAGCACCGCGCGCGCGGGCAGGAACGCGCGCAGCGCTCGCGCGACTTCGGCTTGCCGGACTAGAGGTAAGGCTTCGCCCATTTCAGGCCCGCGAGCGTCTCACCGGCCGGATTGTATTCGCAGCCGATCCACCCGGCGTAGCCGATGGCATCGACGTGCCGGAAAAGGAAATCGAAGTTGATCTCGCCGCTGCCCGGCTCGTGGCGCCCCGGCACGTCGGCGATCTGCAGGTGGCCGATGCGCAGGAGCAGGCGCTCGATCGTCGCGGCGAGATTGCCTTCCATGATCTGCATGTGGAAGAGGTCGTACTGGAGGAACGCGTTTGCGGCGCCGACCTCGTCCAGCACCTGTACCGCCTGCGCGCTTGAGCGCAGGAAGCAGTTAGCCACGGTACGCTCGCTCAGGGGCTCGACCAGGAGCCGCATGCCCTCCTCGCCCAGGCGCTTCGCGGCGCGCTTGAGGTTCGCCACGTAGGTGGCGTGCAGCGCGGCGTGCTCGGCGCCGGCGGGTGCGACGCCGGCCATCAGGTGGAGGCTCGCGCAGCGCGCGGCTCGCGCATACTCGATCGCGCGCTCGAGGTCGTCTCGGAAACGCTGCTCGCGGCCCGGAAGGCAGGCCGTGCCGCGCTCGTTCCTTTGCGCGTCGCCCTGCGGCATGTTGTGCAGTACCACCTCTAAGCCGGCGTCACGCGCGGCTCGAGCCACCTCGGCCGGCGCGAAGTCGTACGGATACTGGTATTCGACCGCGCGGAATCCCGCCTTGCGCGCAGCGGCGAAGCGCTCGAGAAATCCCATCTCCGTGAAGAGCGTCGAGACGTTGGCGGCGAAGCGGGGCATCGGGTTAGCATAGCCCCAAAACCGGCGAAACTTGCTGCGCCTCGTCTTCCTGCTATCGATCCTCGCTTGCGCCGCGCCCGCGGCCGCGGCGAACGGCACGCCGGCGCCGTGGTGGGCGTGGCTGGCGGCGGTCTTCGTCGTCAGCATCGCAATCGGCGTCGTCGCGGTCGTGGCAGGCGTCGGCGGGGGCGTGCTTTTCGTGCCGATCGTCGGCGGCTTTTTCCCGTTTCACCTCGACTTCGTGCGCGGCGTGGGACTGGTCTTCGCGCTGGCCGGAACCCTGGCGGCGGGCCCCACGCTGCTGCGGAACCGCCTTGCCAGCCTGCGGCTCGCGATGCCGCTCGCGCTGTCGGGCTCCATCGCGTCGTTCGCCGGAGCGCTGGTGGGCCTCGCGCTGCCCACCGAGGTGGTACAGACCGCGCTCGGGGCGACGGTGCTTGCGATCGCGGTCGTGGTCTGGCGCACGGGCGACGCCGTCGCCGGAACCGGCGAAGCCGACGCGCTCGGCACGATCCTGCGCCTGCGCGGCCGTTACGAGGATCCCGCCGAAGGCGTCGCGATCGACTGGCGCACCCGGCGCACGCTGAGCGGCTTCGCGGGCTTCGCCGGGATCGGGTTTCTCGGCGGCGTCTTCGGGCTCGGCGCCGGATTCGCCAACGTTCCGGTACTGAACCTCATGATGGCGGCACCGCTGAAGGTCGCCGTCGGCACGAGCGGCCTGGTCATTTCGATCGTGAACAGCTCGGCCGCGTGGGTCTACATCCACCGCGGCGCGCTGCTGCCCGCGCTCGCCATCCCGGCGATCCTCGGCGTCATGCTCGGCTCGCGGCTGGGGGCGCGCCTGCTCGCGCGCACGCCGGTGTTCGTGGTCCGCCGTGTCGTGATCGCCGTGCTGCTCCTCGCCGGCACCCGGGCCCTGGGGCGCGGAACGGGACTGTGGCCGTGAGCCGCGAACAGGTCATCCAGGAGTTGTACGCACGTTGGCTCGATGCGGTCACGCGCATAGCGTTCGCCGCCGCGCTTGGCGCCTTCGGCCTTTATGCCAGCGGCGTCCTGCCTTCCTTCGTGCCGCTGGAGGCGCTTCCAACGCTGTGGCAGCTGCCGGTGGGCGAGTACCTCGCGCGGACCGGCGCACCCGCGGGCTGGGGCTGGCTGAGCCTGCTCGCGTACGCGGATTACCTTAGCCTGGCGTGTGTCGCGCTGATCGCGCTGGTGACGCTGATCTGTTACCTCGCCATCCTGCCTCTGATGGTCCGGCTGGGACAGCGCCTGGAGGCGGCGCTCGCCGCCGCCCAGGTCGTCGTGCTGTTTTTCGCCTGCTCGGGGGTTTTGGCGGCCGGTCATTGACAGTGCTAGACTTTTTCGGCTTCAGAAACCCATAACAAAACAGGAGAAAACCATGGGTGCCTTCTTCCAGTCCCTGGGCAAAACGATCAGCGCTGGCGTCGTCGTGCTGATTGTTCTGCTGGTCATCCTCGCCGCCGCCGGCGGCAAGGTCGCGCTCGGCGATCACGCCTGGTGGGCGTTCGCCATGCGCTGGCTGCACGTCACGGCCGGCGTGATGTGGATCGGCCTGCTCTGGTACTTCAACTTCGTGCAGACGCCGTCGATGCCGAAGATTCCGGACGAGCAAAAGCCCGCCATCAGCAAGGTCATCGCGCCGGCCGCGTTGTTCTGGTTCCGCTGGGCGGCGATGGCGACGATCATCCTCGGCCTGATCCTCGCCCTCATGAACGGTTACCTGGTGCAGGCGCTCACGCTGCAGAAGCCGTTCACCTCGATCGGGCTGGGGGCGTGGCTCGGCACGATTATGTGGTTCAACGTCTGGTTCATCATCTGGCCGAACCAGAAAAAAGTGCTTGGGATCGTGCAGGTCCCGGCCGACCAGAAAGCGGCTGCCGCCAAGCGCGCCGGCATGGCCTCGCGCATCAACACCATGCTGTCGATCCCGATGCTCTACTTCATGGTGGCGCAAAGCCACGGTGGCGTGGCCTTCTAGACGGCGCCGGCGAGCAGGTTAGCTCCGAGTAGGCAGCCTATTTGATCCCGGGAATGCCGGCCAGGCGGCTTCCCGGCTTCACTCCGCGAGCGGCGAACCAGCCGCGATTCATCTCGAGCGCGTAGCGCACCGGCTGCGCCGCGCAGTGCGAAGCCTCGGTCTGAGGCGCCATGTCTTCGATATTGACGATCGCGCCGCGATCGTCGATGAACGCGACCGAGAGCGGGATCAGCGTGTTCTTCATCCACATGCAGTGA
>DASYPG010000153.1:0-6395 GCA_036006885.1 Burkholderiales bacterium
CATGAGCGCCGCGTCGATCGCCAACGCGGCGATGGTGGTGCTCGCGCTCTCGGGCTCGATCAACTGCGTGAAGCACCTGCAGGCGATCGCGCACGAGAGTGGCATCGAGGTCGACGTGTACGCGCTGTTCCAGCAGTACGCGGAGAAGGTCCCGCTCCTCGCGGCGATCCGGCCGAACGGCGCCGGCCGCATCGAGGAGCTGGAGGCCGCGGGCGGCGCGCGCGCGGTGATGAAGCGCCTCGAGCCGCTTTTGAGAAGTGAAGCCCTATCCGTGAGCGGCCAGAGCATCGCTCAGATTCTTGCTGCGACTGAAGTGAGAGAGCAGGGCGTCATCTGCAGCCTGGAGCATCCGCTGTCCAGGCGCCCCTCCATCGTCATCATGCGCGGCTCGCTTCTGCCCGGGGGCGGCATCCTGCGCCAGGGCGGCACGGGCGCCCGCATGGAGAGCTTCCGCGGCCCGGCCAACATCTTCCATTCGCGCGAGGAAGCGCTGGAGGCGATCAAGCGCAGTGCCGTGCGGCCGGGCGACGTGGTGGTGCTGCGCGGGCTCGGCGTGCGCGGCGGGCCCGGTCTCGCCATGACCTCCGCGGTGGTGTTCGCGCTCGACGGCGCCGGCCTCATCGACCGCGTCGCGGTGATCACGGAAGGTCAGCTCTCGGGCCTCGTGAACAGGGGCCTGGTGGTGGGCGAGGCCTCGCCCGAGGCCGCCGACGGCGGCCCGCTCGCGCTGCTCGATCCGGGCGACACCATCTCGTTCGACGTCGGGAAGCGCGAAGTGAATCTCGAAGTTCCGGAAGCAGTCCTTGAAGTCCGAAGGAAGGAAAACCGCTCGTTCGGCGCGCAGCACGTTCCGGGCTATCTCGGCATCTACCAGCGGCTGGTGCAGCCGGTGCACAAGGGCGCAACCCTCACATGAAGACCATCAGCGAAGCGCGGCGCGATACGCCGGTGTACGGCGAGTTCGAGGTCGTGGTGGTCGGCGGCGGCCCGGCGGGGATCGCCGCGGCGGTGGCTGCCGGCCGAGCCGGGCGCTCGACGCTGCTCATCGAGCGCTACGGCTTCCTCGGCGGCGCCGGTACCGCGGCGGGGCTTTCCACTTTCTGCGGCCTGCACGCCAACGTGCACGGCGAGCACCGCCGCGTGATCCGCGGCGTGTGCGACGACGTGCTCGAGCGCCTCGAGCGGCGCAAGGCGCTGCGCGAGCCGCACCTCTCGGTGCAGAAGCGCATCCAGGCGCAGGCCTACGACATCTCGGCCTACAAGATCGTGGCCGACGAGCTGGTGCTCGAGGCGAAGGCGAAGCCGCTGTTCCACGCCTTCGCGGTCGGCGCGGTGAAGTCGGCCGACGACGCGATCGAGGCGGTCATCGTCGAGACGAAATCGGGCCGGCGCGCGGTGCGCGGCCGGATGTTCATCGACTGCTCCGGCGACGGCGACCTCGCGGCATGGGCCGGCGCGCCCTATGAGGTCGGCGACGGCAAGGGCAACATGCTCTACCCGTCGACGATGTACCGCATCAGCGGCGTCGACCCGGCGAGGGCGGGCGAGGCCTGGGACAGGATCCCGCAGCTCATGGAGGAGGCCGAGCGCAAGGGCCGGCGCTTCCCGCGCAAGAAACCGATCGTGCGGCCGCAGCCGAACCCGAGCGAATGGCGCGCCAACCTCACCCAGATCAGGAACCCCGACGGCAGCGCGGTGAGCGGCATCGACGCCGACCAGCTCACCTACGGCGAGATCGAGGGCCGGCGCCAGTGCTGGGACACCTTCGAGTTCATCCGCGGCGCCACCCCGGGCTTCGAGCACGCCTACATCGTCGAAATCGCGCCCCAGATCGGCATCCGCGAGACGCGGCGGCTGCGCGGCGAATACATGCTCAGCGAGGACGACGTGCTCGACTGCGTCGACTTCGCCGACGCCATCGGCGTCAACGGCTGGCCGGTCGAGGCGCACGTGGCCGGCGACGTTCAATTTGTTTTTGCAAGAAAGAAAAGAGGGTTCAATCAGCTGCCGTACCGGATGATCGTGCCGCAAAGGATCGATAATCTTTTCGTCGCCGGTCGCTGCGCCTCGATGACGCACGGCGGGCAGTCGGCCGCGCGCGTGAGCGGCCCCTGCTTTATCATGGGGCAGGCGGCGGGCACCGCGGCGCACCTCGCGCTCCAGTCGGGCCTGGCGCCGCGGCAGCTCGATGTCGCAAGGCTGCAGGAGCGCCTCGAACGCGACGGTGCTTATCTCGGCCGCGAGCTCGCGGCCCTGCAGGCGTAACCAGTTCTTTTGGGAGGACCACATGGACCCGTCGCTGCAATCCCTGGATCAGATCAATCAGATCACCAGCACCGCCCTCGACCTTGCGATCAAGTTCGCGCCCAGGCTCCTGGTCGCGGTCCTCATCCTGGTGGCCGGGTTCTACGCCGGCCGCTGGGCCGGCCGCGCGCTGCTGCGCGCGCTCTCGCACGCGCGCCTCGAGCCGCCGGTGCGCGCGCTCCTCGTCCGCATCACCGAGGTGCTGGTGCTCCTGGTTTTCGCCATCATGGCGCTGCAGAACCTGGGCGTGGAGCTGTTGCCGCTGATCGCGGGCCTGGGCATCGCAGGCGCCGGCGTGGCGCTGGCGATGCAGGGCGTGCTCGGCAACGGCATTGCCGGGCTGATGATCATGCTGTCGCGTCCCTTCAACGTCGGCGACTACATCTCGATCGCGGGCGAGCAGGGTGTGGTGGAGGACATCACCCTCTTCAACACCACCCTGGGGCACGCCGACCAGTCGAAGGTCGTGATCCCGAACCGCAAGATCGTCGGCGAAATTCTGCACAACTATCACGCGATCAGGCAGCTCGGCATCGAGGTCGGCGTGTCCTACAAGACCGACGTCGTCGCCGCGGTCGAGACCATCCGCGAGATCCTGCGCGCCAATCCGCGCGTGCTCAAGGACCCGGATCCGGTGGTCGGCATCGCCCGGCTGCGCGACTCCTGCGTGGTGATGGCGGTCGCGCCGTGGGTGCAGGCGGCCGACTACGGCCCGGCGAGCGCCGAGGTCAACCAGGCGATCCTCGAAGCCTTCCGCGCGCGCGACATCGTGATCCCGGCGCCGCAGCGCGAGATCCGCGTGATGTCGACGACCGCCTACCTAGGAGAGAGCGCGAAGGAGCGCTTCGCGAACCGCGACGCCGCGTAACGCCGCTAGTCGCACTGCGAGTATTCCTTGTTGTGCGACTGCAGGACGGCGTTTCCGTTCGAGCTGAGACCGACGCGCAGCGGCTGCGGCGTCCAGCTCAGGCCGTCGGCGGAAAGCTCCAGCGTCTCGTTCTGCACGCGCCAGCGCGACTGCTTGCCGGGCGTCTGCATCACCAGGCCGTTCGACATGAACGCGAGGCGCTCCTGCTTGCGGTTGCCGCCGATGTCGTAGGCGAAGCTGCACCAGGCGTTGCGCGTGAGCGCCTGGGTGAGCTCGCCGTCCTTCGGCGCGACCTTGGCCTGGATCTTCGCCAGCCGCAGCTCGCGCACCTTCTGCGGGTTCGGTTTTCCGCCGAGGTCCGACTCGGTGAGCACGACGCTGAGCTCGTCGCCGTCGAGGCGGCCGGTCAGGTAGAGCATGCCGAAGCTGTTGGCGGCGGTGCCGCGCAGGCCTTCGCTCTCGACGCGCGCCTGCACCTGCAGGCTGCTGCTGCCGTGGCCGGTGAGCGTGCCGCTCACGCGTTTCTGCCCGTCCTGCGTGAGCGTCAGCATCACGTTGCCGCCGGAAGCGTTCTTGGCGGTGTAGCTGCCGCCGTAGTTCTGGGCGAGCGCGGGAGCGCAGGCGAAGAGAGCGGCGCAGAGCAGTATGGCGCGGAGCATGGACGCCTCCTTATCGGGTTTTCTCCATGCTACGCGTGGCGCCGCCGGACGCTTGCGGCATACGTCACGCCCCGTAGCACGCGGGCGCGCTCCCACGCTCCTATCGAGGCAGGCTTTTCAGCACGCTTTCGCAGGCGGAAATGCTGCGCAGGTGCGAGTCGCGCATCCTGACGAAAAGCTCCCTCGCATCCGCGGGCAGCCCGGGAAGCACTTCCTCGAACTTCCTGACGGCCCAAGTCAGCCCGCGAATGAGGAATTCGATACGCTGCCGTGCACCCTGCAGCGCGATCGCCTTGTCGTAGAACTCGCCGGTGGCGTGGCTGTAGGGCACGCCTTCCTTCTCAAGCAGCCGTCCGATCAGCGCGCAGTTGTGCGCCTCGTCGTTCTGGATGGCTCTCAGCACCTTCCACGCGTCGCCGTGGCGGGGATGGTCGTCCATGAACACCACCAGGGCCTTGGCGCCGGCGCGCTCGGCCTCGAGCATGCGGTTCAGAAAGTCAGCTTGGCTTGAGGTGCTCACTTGAACAGTCCGCGGGCGCCTTCGAGCATGTTCTGCGCGCCGTCGCGCACCGCGCCGCTGGCGCGCGAGGCGAGACTGGTCGCGCCGCCCGCAATGGATCCCCACACCGCCCTGACCACCTCGCCCGCCGATGCGCCGTTCGACTTTTTGCCGACGTCGCGCAGGTGCACATTGGGCATGGACAGCGCGAGCGTGTCGCCGTACCGGACGCTCGCGTCGCGCACGTAGACGTGGTCGACGATGAATTTCCTGCTCGAGGCCTTGTCTGGAGTGCCCGCACCGGCAAGCCTCGCGACCTCGGCGTCGATGTGCTTCTGGATCGCCGTCAGGTTGTCGCCGCCCGCGCCGGCCTCGTAGGTGATGACCGGGCCCTCCAACGAGATCTCCTTCACCCGGATCACGTTTGAGGTGAGCGTCGAATAATCGATCGCGAGGCGCATCTCGCCCAGGGTGAGCGCGCGCGCCGACTTATAGCCCGGCGGGTTGCCGACCTCCAGGCCGATGATGCTGCCCGTGCCGTCGACGGGCTCGAGCCTGACCTGCTTCACCTTCACCGCCACGCCGGTGAGCTGCGGCCCGAAGCCCTCGATGGCCCGCTTCACCAGCGCGTCGCGCGAAGCGTACAGCCACCACAGCCCGCCGGCCGCGGCGAGCGTGACGCCGGCGGCGCCGATCAGCACGGCAGTGCGCAGCCTCATGGGGTCGTCAGTGCAGGCAATCTCAGTGCAGCTTCACGTACTCGTAGTCCACCGCGAGGTTGTTAATGCCCCGCTCGGGCGGCGCGATCCAGGCGGCCATCTTGCCCGGTTGCGCCACCTTCTTCATCAGCGAATGGACGAACGCCCGGTCCACCTCCGAGGGGATCCACTCCTCGAGCGATTGCCCGAAAAGCTCTTTGGAAATCAACCTGCCCTGCGGGTCCACGGGCAATCCCGCCCAGGCGCCGATCGAGCGGCGAAAGTGCGACGAGGGCAGGGTGAAGCGGAAATCGAAGCCGGCGCGCTCGATCTGGCGGTTCCAGCGCTTGAGCCCGATCTCGCAGTCCTTGAGGTAGGACTCGCGCATCACCTCGTTCAGCGCATTGAGCATCGGCACCTCCTGCTCCCCTTCAGGGGTGAGCAGTTTCATCGCTTTTTCCCTCAATAAATGGTCTTCGTATTGAGATTCATCGGGCCGGCCTTTAAGGCCGCTCGCGAAGTTGGCTGCCGAGTTCGACGAGATCTCCGAGCCGAACAGGTCGAGCGAGCTCGAGCACCAGAAGTTGAGGTACCGCTGCAGCGTGGGCAGGTCGATGGCGCCCTGCGCGCGGATCTTCGCCGGGTCGTCGCTGGAGAGCTCCTTCATCACCTCGAGCGTGCGCTTGACCACGCGGCCGATGCCGGTCTCGCCGACGAACATGTGGTGCGCCTCTTCGGTGAGCATGAAGCGGCAGGTGCGCGAGAGCGGATCGAACGCGCTCTCGGCGAAGCTCTTGAGCTGGTACTTGCCGTCGCGGTCGGTGAAGTAGGTGAAGCAGTAGAGCGAAAGCCAGTCGGAGATCGGCTCGTTGAACGTGGTGAGGATGCGCGGCTTGTCGGCGCTGCCGGAGCGGCGCTGCAGCAATTCGCCCGCTTCCTCGCGGCCGTCGCGGCCGAAATATTTCTGCAGGATGTAGACCATCGCCCACAGGTGCCGCCCTTCCTCGACGTTGACCTGGAAGACGTTGCGCATGTCGTAGAGCGAGGGCGCGGTCTTGCCGAGGTGGCGCTGCTGCTCGACCGACGCCGGCTCGGTGTCGCCCTGGATGACGATCAGGCGGCGCAGCATGGCGCGATATTCCCCCGGCACCTCCTGCCAGACCGGCTCGCCCAGGTGGTCCCCGAAATTGACCTTCCGCACGGGCTCGTGCGGGCTCAAGAAGATCCCCCAGCGGTAGTCGGGCATCTTCACGTAGTCGAAGTGCGCCCACCCGTCCGGGTGCACGCTGATCGCCGTGCGGAGGTAGACGTCGTCCTCCTGAAACCCCATCGGCCCCATCTCGCGCCACCACGAGATGAAGCTCGGC
>DASYPG010000154.1:0-8354 GCA_036006885.1 Burkholderiales bacterium
GCCTCGATCATGGCGAAGAGCGACCACTTCACCACGTCGAACCAGCGGTCGTCGCCGTGGCGCACCGCCGGGCCGAGCGGCTCCTTCGAGATGATCTCGGGCAGCACGACGTGGTCCTCGGGCTTGGGTACGCGCGAGCCGCGCAGCGCGACCAGCCCGGAGTGATCGGTGGTGAAGGCGTCGCAGCGGCCGACGAAGTAGGCGTTCAGCACCTCTTCGAGCTTCTCGATCACCACCGGCCTGAACTTCATGCCGTTGGCGCGGAAGTAGTCGGCCAGGTTGAGCTCGTTGGTGGTCCCCGGCTGAACGCACACGGTGGCGCCGTTGAGCTCCTTCGCGCTCTTCACGTTCAGCTTGCGGTGGACCATGAAGCCCTGGCCGTCGTAGTAGTTGACGCCGGCGAAGTTGAGTCCGAGGCTCGTGTCGCGCGTCAGCGTCCAGGTGGTGTTGCGCGCAAGGATGTCGACCTCGCCCGACTGCAGCGCGGTGAAGCGCTGCTGCGAGGTTAACGGTGTAAAGCGCACCTTGCTCGCGTCGCCAAAGACCGCCGCCGCGACCGCGCGGCAAAGGTCGACGTCGAGGCCGCGCCATACGCCCTTCGAGTCCGGCAGCGAGAACCCGGCGAGGCCGGTGTTGACCCCGCATTGCACGAAGCCCTTGCCGCGCACCGCGTCGAGCGTCGATTGCGCCGCCGCCGGCACCGCGACGAATGCGACGATCAGCAGAAAAGCTCTGCCCATCAGGTCCCCTGGAGCAGAAAATCGCGCACCAGGGCGATCTGGTCTGGATGCTGCAGCGTCGGCGCGTGCCCGACGCCGCGGATTTCCACCACCTTTGCGCGCGGACCGCGCTTCGCCATCTCGTTCGCGGTCTCGCGCGTGAGGAGATCGGAGAGCTCGCCGCGCATGAGAAACGTCGGGCAGCGCACCGCGTCGTACAGGCTCCAGAGCTCGAGGTCCTTCTCCGGCACGAGGCGCGGCTCGCCGATGCGCGGGTCGTAGTGCGCGCGCCAGCTCCCGTCGTCGTTGCGCCGCAGCCAGGTCTCGGTGAGGAAGCGCCACTGGGCGTCGCTGTGCGGGCCGAAAGGCGCGGAGATGGTCCTGATGTAGCGCTCGGCCTCCTCGATGCTCGCGAAAGTCGGCGCCTTGCCGACGTAGGAGGCGATGCGCTCGAGCGACGCGTGCGTGATGACCGGGCCGACATCGTTCATCACCATGCGCTTCACCGGCGAGCCGGCCAGCGCCGCGAGCGCCATGCCGATCAGGCCGCCCATCGAGGTGCCGACCCAGCTCACCGACTCCACGTCGAGCCTCGCGATCAGCGTCACCATGTCGGCCGCGTACTGCGGCACGCCGTAGAGCATCGGGTCGGCAAGGGGCTCCGAATCGCCGCGCCCGGCGACGTCGGGGCAGACCACCCGGAACCGGTCGCGGAGCGCGCGCGCGAGCTCGTCGAAATCGCGCGCGGTACGCGTGAGCCCGTGGACGCAGACCGCCACCTCGCGGTTTCGCGCGTCGCCCCATTCGAGGTAGGCCATGCGGTGCAGCCCCTTGGGCGAGGCGCACTGCACCGAGCGGCGACGCGGCTGCGCGGCTAGGTCCGCTTCAGCCATTGCTCGATGAGCGCCTCGCGCGCTTCGGCCGCCGGTCCGTCGAGCGAGGAAAACCGCAGTCCGCGGTCGCGGACGAGGTGCAGCTTCTCGGCGCGCAGGTTCGCGCCGTGCACCGGATAGCCGTAGTTCGCGTAGCGCGCGCGCTCGAGCACCGCTTCCTCCTCGTTGTACCAGATCCATTCCTCGACGAAGGCGAAGGCGACTTCCTCGAGCGCCTCGTCCGGCGAATCGGGGCCGACGAGCTCGAGCCTGCCGTCGCGGTAGCGGAAGTAGGTGTGCCGGTCGGCGCTCGCGGCATAGCCAACCAGTGTGTCCTCGCGCCGGCTGCAGGCGACCGCGAGCTCGAGCCGGCCGTTCGCTTCGATCGCGACGTCGAGCAGCGTGCTCGACGCGAGCTCCGGCGCCTGTTGCACCAGGCGCCCGTTCTCGATCAGCGCGCGCCCGCGCACGCCGTCGTGCTCCCATTCGGCCTCGACCTGCAGCTCTGGAAAATCCACCGACGCGGCGGTGAACGCCGGGAACGGGATGCCCTTCTGCGGCGTGAAGCGGTATTCGAGCACGCCCGCGGCGTGGTGCTCGCTGTACTCCTCGGCGTCCTCGTCGCGCACCATCAGCCAGCGCAGGCGCTCGCGGAAATCCGCGAGGCGCCCGGCGCCGGTGACGCGCACGATCGCAGTGAACATCAGGCCTCGTACTTGAATGACAGCGAGACTCGCGCGCGGAACTGCACCACCTTGCCCGACTCGTCGAGCCGCATGTCGAGCTTGGTGATCTCGGCGATGCGCAGGCTGCGCAGGGTGCCGGAGGCGGTCGCCACGGCGTTCTTCGCCGCGTCTTCCCAGGAACTGGTGCTCGTGCCGATCACTTCGGTGACGCGATAAACGCCTGTGTCGCCGCCCTTCTTCGCCATGGCTCCTCTCCTCGGTAGTGGTCAATCCGGATGCGGGGTCCCGCGGAGCCATTCTATACGGGCGGCGCCGCGCGCCAATAGCGCGGCCGGCGGGCGCGCTCGCCCTCGACCCGCACCTCGGCGCTTTTGAGGAAAACGTGGATCGCGCCGTCCCGGTCGGTCCGGAAAATGCCCGTGCCCGCGGCCGCGTAGCGCGCGAGGACCTCGGCGTTCGGATGCCCGAAGCGGTTGCGATAACCTGCTGCGACGATCGCCCAGCGTGGCGCGACCGCTTCGATGAACTCGGCGCTCGAGGAGGTGCGACTGCCGTGGTGTGGAATGAGGATCACGTCCGCTCGTACCCTAGGATCATTCATAAGAGAAAGCTCGGCCAGGCGCTCGATATCTCCGGTGAGGAGGATCGACGCGCCACCCGCCTCGATCCTCATCACGCAGCTCAGATTATTGCGGCGCACAGGAGCGTCGTCCTGCCGGGGATGCAGGAAGGCGAAGCGCACGCCATCCCAGTCCCAGCTCTCGCCCGCCAGACAGCGTCGCGGCGCGGGAACGAGCGCGTTCAGGGCGTGCGCCTGCGGCAGCGACGAAGCGAGCCCCTGCACCTCGAGGCTCTCGAGCACGCTGAGCGCGCCGCCGATATGGTCCATGTCCTCGTGGGTGAGGACCATGAGATCGACGCGTTTAGCCCCCGCCGCGCGCAGCTCCGGCACCAGAATGCGTCCGCCGCTGTCGGCCTCGGGCCCGAATGCCGGACCCGCGTCGTAAACGAGGGTGCGCGTCGCTGTGTGCACCACGACGGCAAGGCCCTGGCCGACGTCGAACGCGGTGATCCAGGCTTCGCCGGGCAAAGGCGCGCCCGGAGGCAGGAGGAAAGCCGGCGCCATCAGCGCGAGGCCGCAGCCTCGCCCCGGCACCCCGCGCGGCGCGAGCACCCAGACCGCGCCGGCGAACGCGAGGGCCAACGCCCAGGACGCGGGCGCGTGCTGCTGCCACAGCGCTACTGGCAGCGCCGCGCAGAGCTCGAGGAACTGGAGCAGCCATTCCACGAGTCGGGCCGCGAGCTCGAGGAGGAAGTCGACCGGGATCGCGGCCGCGAGAAGCGCGAGCGGCGTGACGACCACCGAAACCACCGGGATCGCGACCGCGTTGGCGAGGGGGCCGGCGATCGAGACCTGGCCAAAAAGCAGCAGCACCGCCGGCGCGAGCCCGACCGTGATCGCCCACTGCACGCGTACCCATTGCGCGACGCGGTGCTCGCGGCCGGTCCAGCCGCTAGCGACGTAGAAGATGAGCGCCACCGCCGTGAACGACAGCCAGAAGCCCGGCGAGAGCGGCGCCCAGGGATCGGCGAGGAGCACCACCGCGGCCGCAAGCGCCAGCGTGCGCACCGGCGAAGCGATGCCGCCGGTCCAGAGCGCGATCGCGACCACGCTCACCATGTAGCAGGTGCGTTGCGCCGGCACCGCGAAGCCCGCGAGCAGCGTGTAGCCGAACGCGCCGAAGATCGCCGCGGCCGCTCCCGCCTTGCGCGCCGGGAGGCGCAGAGCCAGCCAGGGAATCCGCCGCCAGAGTGCCGCGACCAGCCATCCGGCGAGCCCCGAGAGCAGCGTCACGTGCAGGCCCGAGATGCTCATGAGGTGGGTGACGCCGGTGCGGCTGAAGAGACGCCACTCCTCGGCCGCGATCGCGCGCTGGTCGCCGACGGCGAGCGCGGAAAGGATGCCCGCGGCCGGCGTCGCGCCGAGCACCGCGTGAAAGCGATCGCGCACCGCTTCGCGCGCCTTTTCGATGAAATCGAGCGCGGACGAGCGCTCGCCGAGCAATCGCTGCTCGCCGCGCTGGCGCACGTAGCCGGTCGCGCCGATGCCGCGCTCGAGCAGCCACGCCTCGTAGTCGAATCCGTTCGGGTTGAGGTTGCCGTGCGGCCGCCGCAGCCGCACGGTGAACATCCAGCGCTCGCCGGGATGCACCGCACCGGCGAGGAGCGCGGGCTCGGCCTCCGGCTGCAGGCTGCGGTACCACCACAGGAGGACGCGGCGCGGCACGCGCTCGCCGCGCGTAGCCGACTCGAGCTCGAATTCGAAGCGCACCCCGCGCTCGCCCTGCGCGGGCAGTCCCGACACCACGCCCACCACCTCGATATCGCGCCCCTCGAGCTGCGGCGCGAGCCAGTCGTCCATGCGCAGTTCAGCGCAATACGCGGCCCAGAAGAATCCGGCTCCGAGCGTCACGATCGGAAGCAGGCGCCGGTATTTCAGGCCAAGCGCCGCCACCGGGACAAGCGCGAGCGCCCAGGCAAGCGAAGGCAGCGCGGCCTGGATCTGCAGCAGGACCACCCCGGCTGCGAACGCGAGGACCGCGCAGGTCATCCAGCATCAACGCGTGCGGCGCCCCTGCGGCTGACGCGTCGCCATTTAGGCGACCCGTTATTTCAACGAACCGACCACAGCTAAAGAGGCGCTTTGCCACGCTTATGTTCTCCGGTGGCAGATTAAAATGGCGCGCGTTATCCAACTAGGGCGGGGGAGGAGACAACAGCATGGCAACAATCCGGAGCGCTCGCGCGGACCCGCAGCCGACACGACGCGTGCTCGTGGTCGATGATCACCTGGACACGGTTGATTCCCTCGCCATGCTCCTCAAAACCATGGGCCACGAGGTGCAGTTCGCTATCACCGGAACGGCTGCAGTCAATATCGCCCGCGCCTTTCGCCCGGAGATCGTCCTGCTCGATTTCGGCTTGCCCGACGTCAAGGGCGACCTGGTGGCCCGGCGCATCAGGGCAGAGCGCGGCCTTGAGAATGTGCGCATCGTCGTGATCACCGGGCGGTCAGAAGATGAAGATCGGCAACGCGCGCTTGACGCCGGTTGCGAGAGCTATCACGTAAAGCCGTTGGACTCTGGCGTGCTCGAGCAGCTGCTCGCGAAGCCTTAGGCTTTGCTAGGCATCAGGACCAGGACTGGTTTGTGCTCGCCTTGGCGCTTCAGGTACCAGTCGTGACGCTCCAGATCCACGAACGCAAGGATGCGCCGGTCGATATACGCAACCCCGTCCACGCTGGAGAAATGGCCGGTGGTTGCCGGCGCTCCTTCAGCGGGCGACCCCTCCCAAAGCACAACGACCCGCCCTTCGCTATCAACCCTTAGATAGTCCTCGCCATCGACCTGCCACCAGCCGTCAGCAAAGTGCGATGCGATCGCCGGCCCACCGTGGCGTTCACGCATCACCTCGCCTTCCAAGCGAACAGCGGTGTAGGGACCTTTGGTTACGCGCCTATCGCCCTCGCTGCTCTGGAACGTCAATACGATGGACACCCCTTTTTGCCCGCAAACATCGTGCCGGGATTTGGGCCAGCGCGGCGGTGACGAAGGTTTCCGGTGTGTTTCTGCGTCAATGGAATAGTTCGGCTGAGGCCAAGGACGACTTCTTGCGGACGCCTCCCGCCACGAGCACCCTGCCGTCCGGCAGCAGAGTGGCGGTATGACGATCGCGCGGCTGACTTAGGTCGCCGGTCCCCGACCAAGTGCCGGTCGCAGGATCGTACAGCTCGTCCGAGGACACGTCTTTTTTGTTCTTGTCGTCGAGCCCGCCCGCTGCAAGCACCCGACCGTCACGCAGCAACGTGACCGTATGGGCGTCGCGCGCCTGGCTCATGCTGGCGGTCTGCGACCACGTACCCGTGGTCGGGTCATACAGCTCGGCCGTGGACAGGTCGGTGACCCCATCGAATCCCCCCGTTACCAGCACCTTTCCGTCGGGCAGCAACGTGGCCGCGTAGAGGCTGCGCTTCTGACTCATGCTGCCAGTCAGAGACCAGGTAGCGGTGGCCGGATCATAGAGCTCGGCCGAGGACAGCGAACCTCCGCTGCCGGTTCCACCCGCAACCAGCACCCTTCCGTCGGGCAGTAGCGTGGCGGTGTGGAGCTCGCGCGCCTGACTCATGCTGCCGGGTTGCGACCACGTCCCCGTAGCCGGATCGAACAGTTCAGCCGAGGACAGCTCCCCTGCGTTGCCCTCACCCCCCGCGACGAGCACCTTGCCGTTGGGCAGCAGCGTGGCCGTGTGGGTGTCACGTTCCTGGCTCATGCTGCCGGTCTGCGACCACGTCCCCGTGCCCGGATCGTACAGCTCGGCCGAGGACTGCGAGGTTCCACCGCCGTTGTTGAATCCGCCCGCCACGAGCACCTTGCCGTTGGGCAGCAGCGTGGCGCTGTGCAATTGCCGCTTCACGACCAGGTCGCCGGTCTGCGACCAGGTATCCGCAGCCGGATCGTACAGTTCGGCTGAGGACAGTACCTTGTTGCTGGTTCCCGCCGCGACGAGAACCCGCCCGTCGGGCAGCAGCGTGGCGGTATGTTTAGAACGCTTCACATTCATTGCGTCGGCAGGCAGCCACTCACCGACCGCGGCGGTCGCCACAGTAATGGCGACCTGCGCCGTGACGCTGCCTGCGCTGTTGCTGCCGGTGACGATGAAGGTCGTCTGCGCCTGCGCCGTGCTCGGCATGCCGCTGATCACGCCGGTCTGCGCATTCATGCTCAACCCGGCCGGCAGCGTCGGCGACACCGAGAACTGGGTGATTTCGCCACCCGAGGACAGCGGATCGTTGTTCACGATCGGCAGTCCGACGGTGTACTCAGGCGCCGGGTCCTCGTAGGTGAGGCCCGTCGGCGGCATGACCTGCGCCTGCACTTCGATCTCGAGCTGCGCATCGACACTGTCCGCGCTATTGCTGCCGGTTACCGTATAGACCGCCGGCGGCGTCACCGTCGTGGGCGTGCCCGTGATGATCCCGGTCTGCGGATCCAGACCGAGGCCCGCGGGCAGCGCTGGTGACACGCTGTATTGCGTGATCTCGCCGCCCGAGGCAATCGGCGTATTGGGCGTGATCGCCGCGTCGGTCACATAGATGATCGAGCTGTCCCGGTAGCTCAGGGTATCTGGTGCAACGACGGTGGCCTTGACCTCGATCTGCAGCCGCGTCACGGCGCTGCCTGCCGCGTTGCTGCCTGTGACCGTGTAGACCGTGGCGTGGCTGAGACTGGTGGGTGTGCCGGTGATCGCGCCGGTCTGAGGATTCAGAGTCAGGCCAGCGGGCAGCGGAGGCGACACGCTGTATTGCGTGATGTTTCCACCGCTGCTGCTCGGCGTATTGGGGATAATTTCCTGCCCTTCCGCGTACACCACCGATGCATCGCGCTCTGTCAGGCCGGCGGGCGGGATGTCGCCGCTGCTGCCTCCGCCACCGCATCCGGCTGACAGCAGGGCCAGCAGCATGAGCAGACCTGTCAGGCAACGCGCTGACTGCATGAGCAGGATCGTAGTGGCCATCATCAAGAATCACAAGGCGCCCGCGAGAGCCGCGCGGCCATCTAGAATCGACGCGTGCCCAGAAAGTTTCTGCGCAAGCATCTTCCCGACGTCGCCACGGTGCGCTCCTACCGCTTGGTGGCGATGTTTGGCGGCTGGCTGCAGCATCCGAACCTGTGGTGCCTCAACCGCCGCTCGGTGCCCGGCGCGGTGGCGATCGGGCTTTTCTGCGGGCTCATCCCGGGCCCGCTGCAGATGCTCGGCGCGCTGCTCGTGGCGGCTCCGCTGCGCAAGAACATCCCCGTGGCGCTGCTGGTCACGCTCTACACCAACCCGCTCACCATCGTGCCGCTCTACATCCTCGCCTATGGCTATGGGCAGCTCCTGCTCGGCATGCCGGTCGGCGCCATGCCGCAGGAGCCTTTCCTCTGGGACTGGGCGAACATCGGCGCGTCGCTGCGCGAGTTCGCGCACTGGACCATGGCGCTAGGCAAGCCGCTTGCGATCGGCCTGGTCGCGCTCGC
>DASYPG010000155.1:0-4427 GCA_036006885.1 Burkholderiales bacterium
CTCGAGCTGGCTCGCGGCGCCGAATTCCGGCGTCATGACGTAGAGCGACGCATCGACATGCGGCACGATCGCCGCATCGCCCTGGCCGATGCCCGCGGTTTCGACCATGACGAGGTCGAATCCAGACGCCCGGCAGGCAGCGATGGCGTCGCCGAGGGCGGCGGAAATCTCGCCCCCGGTCGCGCGCGTGGCGAGCGAGCGCATGAAGATGCCCGCTGCATTGATGGCATTCATGCGGATGCGGTCGCCGAGCAGCGCGCCGCCGGTCTTGCGCCGGGTCGGATCCACCGAGAGCACGGCGATCTTCAGCGCGTCGCCCTGGTCGAGGCGGAAACGCCGCACCAGCTCGTCGGTGAGCGAGCTCTTGCCTGCGCCGCCGGTGCCCGTGATGCCGAGCACTGGAGCCAGATTCGCCTTCGCTTCTTCGTATAAGGATTGTTTGTTATCGAAAACCTGAAGTTCGAGTGCGCTGATGACTTGAGCAAGGCTGCGCAGATCGCCTTTCTTGAGCTCCTTCGGCGCGTACTGCGTCGGATCAAAGTCGCAGCGCGCGAGCATGTCGTTGATCATGCCCTGCAGCCCCATGCGCTGGCCGTCCTGCGGCGAATACACACGCGCGACGCCGTACCGCTGCAGCTCCTCGATTTCCTCCGGCACGATCACACCGCCGCCGCCGCCGAAGACCTTGATGTGCGAGCCGCCTCGGTCGCGCAGCAGGTCGAGCATGTACTTGAAGTACTCGAGGTGGCCGCCCTGGTACGACGAGACCGCCACGCCCTGCACGTCCTCCTGCAGCGCCGCGGTCACCACCTCGTCGACCGAGCGGTTGTGGCCGAGGTGGATCACCTCGGCGCCCGAGGCCTGCAGGATGCGCCGCATGATGTTGATCGAGGCGTCGTGGCCGTCGAACAGGCTCGCCGCGGTGACGAAGCGGATCTTGTGCCTGGCCTTGTAGACGAGCTTCGCCGAGTCCGAGAGGTCGGTCATCGCAGGCTACAGAGCGTAGTTGACGTTTACGTAAACGTCAATCCCGGTAGGACGGATCGATCGAGTCGAGCTTGCGCTGCAGCGCGGCGAAGGCGTCCTCGCAGGTGCGCTTCTCTCCGTGGCCGGATTCGCGCACGGTCTGCGGGAAGACCTCGGGCCGGATGGGATGGATCTCGCCGGCGCGGCTCGCCGCGATCTGCACGTCGCAGGCGCGCTGCAGCGTCCACATCATGAGGAAAGCCTCGGGCACGCTCGGGCCCCAGGCGAGCAGGCCGTGGTTGCGCAGGATCACCGCGGGCTTGTCGCCGATGTCGCGCACCAGGCGCTCCTTCTCGCCCTCGTCGACAGTGATGCCCTCGAAGTCGTGGTAGGCCACACGCCCGTGCAGCATCGCGCCGTAGAAGTTGTGCGGCGACAGCCCTTCCTTGAGGCAGGCGACCGCGATGCCGCTCGTCGTATGCGTGTGCATCACGCAATGGGCCTTCGGAATCGCGGCGTGGATCGCCGAATGGATCACGAAACCGGCGAGGTTGACCGGCCAGTCGGCCGGTCGCACCGGGTTGCCCTCGATGTCGATGAGGAGAAGGTTGGAAGCCTTGATCTCGCGGTAGTGCAGCCCAAACGGGTTGATCAGAAACCGAACCTCGGGCCCGGGCACGCGCGCAGTGATGTGGTTGAAGATCATCTCGACCCAGCCCAGCATGTCGAAGATGCGGTAGCAGGCCGCGAGCTGCACGCGCGCCTGCCACTCCGCATCGGTCATGGGAACCGACTGCGCCGCGCGCGCCGCCTTCTCGAGATAGATGGTCACTACCCTAGTTTACTTCAGCATCTCGGCGCGCAGCTTGAGCACCTCGGGGGACCACCGCGACTTGATGTAGCCAAGGACGGCGCGGATCTCCTGGTCCGAGAGCTTGCCGCCAAATGCCGGCATGTCGCTCTTGTACCCCGGTGGCGCGTACGGCGGCACCAGGCCGTGCTTGGTGATAGCGAAGAGCACCTCGTCCGGGTGGTGCCACGTATGGCCGCTCGCGTCGTGCGGCGGCGCGGGAAGCCGGCCGTTCGGCAGGCGCTTGCGCCAATCGGGCTGGCCTTCGAGGTTGGCGCCGTGCCTGGTGCTCGAGCACATGGCAGTGGAGCATCCAGTCGCCCGGATTGTCGGCCACCAGCGCGATCTCGGCGCGGCTGTCGGGGTCCAGGAGCACCGTGTCGGCCCACTGGCGCGGCAGCACCTCCTTACCGTTCTTCGACAGCACGCGGAATGCGTGCCCGTGCAAGTGCATCGGGGTGCCAGGCGGTCTGGTTCACGAGCTCGATCCGGTAGGATTGCCCGAGCTTCAGCGACCGCAACGGTGCCTGATCGTGGTGATCGTGGCGCAAAGGCTTGCCGTTCAAGGTCCAGAACACGCCCTGGTGCTCGCGCTGGCTCGGCATCTCGCCCATCATCCCGCCGCCCAGCACGATGCGCTGGATCGCCGCGTTCGCCGAAGGCGCCTTCACCGGGTTCGCCGCAAGGCGCGGCGCCGGCTCGAACGCGGCACGCAGACGCGGCTCCGCGCTGTACTGCAGCTTCACGAGTTCGTAGGCGCGGCCTCGATAGAAGTCGTCCACGACACGATGGGCGCTGCCCGGAGCGCCGGTGCAGTCGAGGATCACGTCGGCGCGCATTCCCGGCCCGAGAACCACGCGCTGGAACCAATGCGGGGCGACCGGATGCCCGTCCAGCGCGACCACCCACGGTTCATGCCCCTCGAAGCTGAGGCCGTAAATCCGGGCGTTCGATGCGTTGATGAGCGTTCTCCACTTCGATGCGCAGCCGCTCGCCCTGCCTGAAGCGCAGCTCGGGCCCCGGTACCGAGCCGTTGTAGGCCCACACTTCGGTCGCAGGATAGGCCGCTCCGACGAGGTTCTGCTGAGTCACCGATGCGCGCAGAACCTTGGGATGAGCAAAGGAAACTCGCGAAGCCAAAGCGAGAGACGCGCCCCCGATGAGGAATTCGCGCCGGTTCATGCTAGAGAACCGTGGGCTTGTCCGGCAATTCGTTGCGCTCGCCCGGGCGCGGTGGAAAGTGGCGCGCGAGCACTCGCGAGACCTCCTCGATCCCTGACACGACGCCGTGTTCGAATTCGCCCTTCGAGAAAGCGCTCTCCATGCGGTGGCAGATGTGCCACCACTCCGCACCTTCCACCTTCGCATGGATGCCGCGGTCGACGACGATCTCGGCGGCTCGGTCGGCGAGCAGCAGGTAGATCAGCACGCCGTTGTTCTCCTCGGTGTCCCAGACGCGCAGCAGCGAGAACACCTCGAGCGCGCGGCTGCGTGACGATTGGCCCGAGAGCAGCGCGCCGCTCTCGAGCGCCGCTTCGACCGCGAAGCGGATCTCGCCACGATGCCCGGCTTCGGCCTGCTTGATGGCCTTCTCGATGCGTTCGAGCGCCGCGGCCGGAAGCGCGCGCGCCACCGCTCCGGGCAGGCTGAAAAGGTGGCGCAGAATGCGGCCTGGCTTCACGCTCACCAGCGCCCGGAGGCTCCGCCGCCGCCGAAGCTTCCGCCGCCACCGCTGAAGCCGCCGCCGCCGCCGAATCCGCCGCCGCCCCAGCCCCCCCCGCCGCCGTATCCTCCGGGAAAGCCCCCGTAGTAGCGCCGGCCGCTCCCGCCTACGCCGCTCATGAGCGTGAAGAAGAACGCCACGATCGCGGCGAGCAGCGCGATCGCGAGAGCGCCGGCGAGCAGCCAAGCGAGGGCGCCGACGACGCCTCCGGTGGCGAGCGAGCCGACGAAGCGCCCGAGCAGCCGGCGCAGGATCGCGCCGGCGACGAGGGCGAGAATGAGCAGTACGGGCAGGATCTGCAGCACGCCCTCGTCGGCCGGCGGCGCGGCCTTCGCCGGCGCGGGCAGCGGCTCGCCGTCGATCACGCGAATCGTGCGGTCGACCCCGGCGCTGATGCCACCGAAGAAATCGCCCTCGCGAAAGCGCGGCACGATCACTTCGCGGATGATGCGGTTCGCGGTGGCGTCGTTCAGCGCGCCCTCCAGCCCGTAGCCGACCTCGATGCGCAGCGCCCGATCGTCCTTCGCCACCACGAGGATCGCGCCGTCGTCGACCTTCTTCCGGCCGATCTTCCACTGCTCGGCCACGCGCAGCGCGTATTGCTCGATCGTTTCGGGTGCGGTCGTGGGCACCATCAGCACCGCGATCTGGCTTCCCTTGCGCGCTTCGAACGATTGCAGCAGCTGCTCGAGCGATGCCACCTGCTCGGTTTTCAGCGTTCCCGTGAGGTCGGTGACCCGCCCCTTCAGCGGCGGCACCGCCACGTCGGCCCAGGCCGAGGCTGCGAACAGCAGGACAAACAGGAGGCGAATTGCCCTCACCCGTTACTTTCAGTGCTACTTCTGTTTCTGGCCGAAATCGACCTTGGGCGCCTTGGAGATCTCGCGC
>DASYPG010000156.1:0-3068 GCA_036006885.1 Burkholderiales bacterium
AGGCAGCGCCACACCCCGACCCGGTTGCCGTAGTCGCGCCAGGAGTAGTTCAGGACGTCGGGCTCGTGGCTCTTCGGCCCGATGCAGGCCCCGAGGCCGGCGCCGAAGGCAAAGTGCTCGATGTTGAAGCCGATGTAGACCGCGAGCCGGCGGCTCTTCGGCCAGGCGTAGTCGGGCCGTCGCGTGATCGCGGAGTAGGGGTAACGCCCGTGGAACCTGAGCGGATGCACCGGGTCGGTGATCGGCCCGCCCGGCACGCACCGCAACGGGACAGGCGGCGCTCGCCGGAAGGACGCGACGGCTGCGAAGCCGCAAGCCTATCATGGCATGCGTCCTGCTAAGCTAGCGCCATCTAGGGAGGTTCAAATGATCCGCTTGTTCGTTGCTCTATCGTTGCTCGCCGCGGCACCCGCCTGGGCGCAGCAGACCATCAAGATCGGTCTCGTCACCGCGCTCTCCGGCCAGTCGGCGCGCGCCGGCGAGGCCATCAGCCGCGGCCTGCAGGTCGCGATCGACGAGATCAATGCCAAGGGCGGCCTGCGGGTCGGTAACGAATCGGGTCGCAAGCTCGAGCTCCTGCGCCGCGACGACGAATCGATTCCCGCCAAGGGCGTGATCGCCGCGCGCGAGCTCTACTTCAAGGAAAAGGTCGCGGTGCTGATCGGCGGCCTCGATTCGCCGGTCGCGCTCGCCATCGTGCCGATCGCGAACGAGAACAAGCTGCCATTCATGGATCCGTGGGCCGCCGGCACGCCGATCACGAAGAACGGCGCGAAGGACAACTACGTGTTCCGCGTCTCCGCGGTCGACGAGCTGGTCGACAAGGCGATGCTTCAGTACGCGCAGAAGACGTACAACGCCAGGAAACCGGGGATGATCCTGGTCAACAATCCGTGGGGCGAATCGAACGAGAAGGGGCTTACCGCCGCGCTCGCGGAAAAGAAGATGCAGCCCGCCGGCATCGAGAAGTTCGAGGGCAACGACGTCGACGTGGTGCCGCAGCTCTCTCGGCTCAAGTCCGCCGGCACCGACGTCCTGTTCCTGGTCGGCAACGTCGGCCCGTCGTCGCAGGTCGTGAAGTCGCTCGACCGCATGGGCTGGATGCCGCCCATCGTGTCGCACTGGGGCCCGGCCGGAGGCCGCTTCACCGAGCTCGCCGGTCCGAGCGGGAAGAACGTGCACTTCGTGCAGACCTACAGCTTCTTCGGCAATCAGTCGCCCGTCGGCCAGAAGGTATTGAAGGCGCTGATGGCCAAGTACCCGGACATCAAGGGCGCCGGCGACGTGACGCCCGCCGTCGGCGTGGCGAACGCCTACGACGCCATGATGCTGAGCGCGCTCGCCATCCAGAACGCCGGCTCGACCGAGGGCCCGAAGGTGCGCGACGGCTACTACAAGATCGGCAGATACGAGGGCCTCATCAAGAACTACGACAAGCCCTTCACCCCGCAGAACCACGACGCGCTGAACGAGAACGACTACGTCTGGGCGCAGTTCATCGATAATCAGATCCTGCCGGTGGGGATGCACAAGTAACCGCAGGACAGGAAACAAACCAACGGCCGCCTAGCGCGGCCGTTTTTATTCATGATCGGCTCGGCGCTTGTTTCGGGACTGGGGCTCGGCAGCATGTACGGGCTGCTCGCGCTCGGCTTCTACGTCACGTATGCGGTGTCGAGCACGGTCAACTTCGCGCAGGGCAGCTCGATGATGCTCGGCGCGGTGTTCGCCTACACCTTCGCCGTGAAGCTCGGCTGGCATTTCATCCCCGCCGCCGCGATCTCGCTCGCTCTCTGCGCCGTCTACGGCCTCGTCGTCGAGCTGCTCGCCGTACGGCCATTCGCGCGGCGCGGCTCGAACGCGTGGCTGATGGCCACCGTGGCGCTCGGCATCATCGCCGACAACACGGTGCTCTTCACCTTCGGCAAGGAGCCGCGTGGCTTCGTGCTGCCGTGGGCGAGCGAGGGGCTTACGGTGCTAGGCATCCACGTGTCGAAGATGCAGCTCGCGATCCCGGCCTTCGGCCTCGGGCTCGCGGCGGTGCTCCACTGGTTCGCGCGCAGGACAAAGTACGGCAAGGCGATGTTGGCGGTGGTACAGAACGCGGACGCGGCGCGGTTGATGGGCATCAACGTGCCGCTCGCCATCATGGCCGCCTACGCGCTGTCGACCGTGTTTGCCGGCGCCGCCGGCATCATGATCGCGCCGCTCTTCAACGTGCATTCCGACATGGGCACGCTCTTCGGCCTGAAGGCGTTCGCCGTGGCGATCCTCGGCGGCCTCACGAGCGCGTGGGGCGTGATGCTGGCCGGCCTGCTCTTCGGTCTCGTCGAGTCGCTCATCACCGCGTTCCTCGGCTCCTCATACACGCAGATCCTCACCTTTACGCTGGTCATCGTGGCGCTCGCCATCGTGCCGAACGGTCTCTTCGGCCGCGCGGAGCTGAAGAAGGTATGAGGGCCGCCGCCAGCGTCGTCTTCCGGGTCGTCTTCCTAACGGCGGCTTTCGCGGCTGCCATCGCCTTCACCGCGATGGGCAACAGCTATGACGTCTTCATCATGGCGACGCTCGGGCTCACGGCGCTGGTCGGCATCGGGCTCAACGTACTGCTCGGCTTGACGGGGCAGGTGTCCTTCGGCCACGTCGGCTTCTATGCCATCGGCGCGTATGTGGTCGCCGTGCTTACCGTGGCGTTGAAGTGGAGCTTCTGGCTGGCGCTGCCGGTCGCCGCGCTTCTCGCCACGGCAACCGGGGCGCTGCTCGCGCTGCCGGCGATGCGGGTGCGCGGCCCGTACCTCGCGATGGTGACCATCGCGTTCGGCTTCGTCATCGAGAACATCGCCGTCGAGTGGCGCGGGGTGACCGGCGGGCAGAACGGCATCATGGGCGCCTCCAAGCCGGCGCTGCTCGACAGCGAACGCGCGGTCGCCATCGCATGTATCGTGCTGGCCGCGCTTGCCACCGGTGGTTTTTACCTCCTGAGCAGAACCCGTTGGGGTGCGGCGATGCGCGCGGTGAAGGACTCCGAGGTCGCCGCCGAATCGATCGGCCTCGACCCGGTGCGCATC
>DASYPG010000157.1:0-3019 GCA_036006885.1 Burkholderiales bacterium
CGCACCAGCCTGCTCATCGGCGGCCCGGGCGCGGGCAAGACGGTTTTCGCCCTGCAATGTCTGGTCCACGCGGCGCGCCATCAGCGCGCGCCTGGCATTTTCGTCGCCTTCGAGGAAAGTCCCCGCCAGATCGTCGCGAACGGCGCCACTTTCGACTGGGGACTGGCGGGCGTGCCGGCGAAGGATCTGTTCTTTCTGGACGCCCATCTTTCGCCCACGCTGGTGAAGGCGGGCGATTTCGACCTGGCCGGGATGCTGGCCATGCTCGCGGCGAAGAAAAAAGAGATCGGCGCGCAGTGGATCGTGTTCGACGGCATCGACGTGCTGCTGACGCTGCTGCAGGACCCGATCGCGGAGATGCGGGAGATCTACCGCCTCCGTGACTGGCTCGCGGACAACGCTTTGACCGCCATCGTCACGGCCAAGCTCGAGGACCGCGCTTCCGAAGCCCTGCACTACGGTTTCCTCCAGTTCATGGTTGATTGCGTGGTGCGATTCGAGCGGCGCCAGGAGGACCGCGTCTGCGCGCAGAGCCTCCAGATCACGAAGTACCGCGGCTCGGGCTATGCGGCCGCCGAGTTCCCGCTGAGCTTCGGGCCCTCGGGCATCGAGGTGGGCGCCACCGACCCGGCAGAGTTCGCGCACAAGGCTTCGAGCGAGCGGGTGACGGCGGGTTTCCCCCGTCTCGACGCGATGCTCGGCGGCGGCGTATTCCGCGGCAGCAGCACGCTGATCACGGGCGTGCCCGGCACTTCCAAGACCACCCTCGCGGGCAAGTTCGCCGAGGCCGCCTGCCGGCGCGGCGAGCGCACGCTGTACGTGAGCTATGACGAGGCGGGCGCCCAGATCGCGCGCAACCTGTCTTCGGTCGGAATCCAGCTCGAGACGCACATCAAGTCGGGGCTTCTGCGGATCTATTCGGCGCGCACCGAAGGCATCAGCGCGGAGCAGCATCTGCTCAAGCTCCGGTCGCTGATCCGCGAGCACCGGCCGCGATGCATGGTGATCGACCCGCTGACGGCGCTCGCCAAGGCGGGCACCCTGGGCGCCGCCCGGAATGTCGCGAACCGGCTCATCTACATGGTCAAGGACGCCGGGGTCACCCTGCTGGTGACCGCGCTGAGCGAGACTGACGATCCGCGCGCCGAATCCACCGACCTCCAGATTTCGACGATCGCGGATACCTGGATCCATCTGTCGTATCTCGTGCTCGGCGGCGAGCGCAACCGCGCCCTGACCATCGTCAAATCGCGGGGCACTGGGCATTCCAATCAGGTACGCGAGCTGATTCTGAGCGCGTCCGGCCCGACGCTCACCGACGTCTACAGCGCGGGGGGCGAGGTGCTGATGGGCACGCTGCGCTGGGAGAAGGAGGCCGAGGAAAAGTCGAGAAAGATCCGGCACAGCGCGGAATTCGAGCAGAAGCGCCGCGAGCTGCAGCTGGCCGAGGCCAACACCAGCGCCCAGATCAAGGCCATGCAGACGGACCTGCAGCGGCAGCGCTCCGCGCTGGCGATGTATTCCGGTAAAGACGAAGTGCGCAACGCCTCCTCGAGCGAACGCGAAAACGAGCTGCGCAGGCGGCGCAGCGCCGACCCGGCGGAGCATCCCCCGGGGAAAAGCGGAAACGGGGCTGCAAAATGAGGCGCTCGCGCAAGCTCAAGGCAGGGGGCGCGGCGACGACCGTCGTCCTCCTGCGCCTGTACATCGTCGGCGGCGCGCCCAACTCGGTACAGGCAATCGCCAATCTAAAAGCGATTTGCCAGGCCTACCTGAAGGACGGCCACCGGCTGGAAGTGGTCGACGTCCTCAAGCATCCGCGGCGCGCGCTGGCCGAAGGCGTTCTCGTCACGCCCAGCCTCGCCAAGCTGTCTCCGCTGCCGGCCATGAATATCGTCGGCAACCTCAGCGACAAAGCCAAAGTGCTGCTCGCGCTCGGGTTGCAGTCCAAGGTCCGATGAATCCAACTCCTCCCCCCCCCCGGCGGCATCCCTGCTAAGGCGGCGAGCGTGACGCCGCAAACCGTGCCGTTGCGGCTGGTGAAGGATGGTCCCGAGCAGCGGGCCATCGAAGCGGGCGAGATCGACGCGATCATCGATCATGGAGGCAGCAACGTCATCCTGTTGCCTGCGGCGCGGCGCGCGCTGAATCAGGCTGCAAAGCGGGGAACTGCCGCAAAACGGGACACCGCCGATGAAATAACGATCGCCAACAGCCTGCTGGCTGCGCTACCTCGCGCGGAGTACCAGCGGCTGCTTGGCAATCTCGAGCCGCTCACGCTGAAATCGGGCGAAGTGCTCCACGAGCAGGGTGCGCCGATCCGGCATGTCTATTTCCCCGTCGATTGTGTCGTCTCCCTGCTGGCGACAGTACAGGAGGGCCAAGGGCTCGAGATCGGGCTCGTCGGCTATGAGGGCATGGTTGGAATCGCGGTCGCGCTGGGGCAGGACATTGCAACCGGTCGCGCCGTGGTCCAGGTCGCCGGAACGGCGATGCGGATGAAAGCGCCGCACTTTCGCCAGGAATTCCAGGAATGCCCGTTGTTGCGGCGCGAGCTGCTCCCCTACGCCCATTTGAAGCTGGCCCTCGCGAGGCAAACCATCGCGTGCAACTGCTTTCATGCGGTCGAGGCGCGGCTTGCCCGCTGGCTGCTGATGACCAGCGACCGCGTCCGGTCGGAGAATTTTTTCCTGACGCAGGACTCACTCGCGGCCTCGCTGGGAGTGAGGCGCACCACCATCAACGTGGCCGCGGGCCCGCTCAAGCGGCGCAAGCTGGTCAGCTACAGCCGCGGAAGGATCCGGATTCTCGACCGGAAAGGCCTCGAGGCGGCCTCGTGCCGGTGCTACGCGAGGATCTAGCGTTTTCGCGGCGCTCCCGCGCGCGTGCGCGGCTCGAGGCCCTCGATCTCCACCAGGCTCACCTTGCTGCCGGTGAAGCGTTCGATCTGGCGCACGAGGTGGCGGTCGGCGTGGCCGAGGAAGGTCACGGCGATGCCGGCGCGTCCCGCGCGGCCGGT
>DASYPG010000158.1:0-3932 GCA_036006885.1 Burkholderiales bacterium
TGTGCAAAAAGGAAACCAAGGCCAGGTGATCGACGTGGCGCTGTACGAATCCGTGTTCAACATCACCGAGAGCCTGCTGCCGGAGTACGACGCGCAGGGCGTGGTCCGCGAACGCTCGGGCAGCACGCTGCCCGGCATCGCGCCGTCGAATCTATATCCCTGCCGCGGCGGCGCCTACGTGCTCATCGCCGCCAACGCCGACGCGCTTTTCAGGCGCCTGATGAGCGCCATCGGCCGCGAAGACTTGCGCGACGACCCGGCGCTTGCGAAGAACGACGGGCGCGCCGCGCAGATGGCGCGCATCGACGAGGCGATCGCAGCCTGGACTTCCAAATACAGTCAAAACGAAGTCCTGGAAGCCATGGAAAGGGCCGAGGTGCCGGCAGGGCGCATCTACACCGCGGCCGACATCGCCGCCGACCCGCACTACGCCGCGCGCGGCATGATCCAGGACGTGCTCGCCGGCGACGGCGAGCCGCTCAAAGTGCCCGGGGTCATTCCCAAGCTTTCGGCCACCCCCGGTGCAATCCGCAGCCCGGCGCCGAAGCTTGGTGAGCACACCGAGCAGATCCTGGGATCAATCGGCTTCAGCCGGGACGATATTTCCCGTTTGCGTGAAAAGAAAATCGTCTGATGATCGACCACATCGACCACATCGTCCTCACCACGCGCGACCTGGCGGCGTGCATCCGCTTCTACAGCGAGGTGCTCGGCATGAAGCTCGAGCGCTTCCGCACGCCCACCGAGGAGCGCCTCGCGCTCAAGTTCGGCAACCAGAAGATCAACCTGCACGAGTGGGGCAAGGAATTCGAGCCGCGTGCCCACGTAGCGGTCCCCGGGTCGCTCGATCTGTGCTTCATCGCCGCCATCCCGCTCGAACAGGTGATTTCAAAATTAAGGCAGCTTCAAGTGCAAATCATCGAAGGGCCCGTGTCGAAGACCGGCGCGGTGTCGAAGCTGCGCTCGGTGTACGTGCGTGACCCGGACCTGAACCTGGTCGAGATCTCCGAGCCGGCGTGAAAAACGGGTCGCGGAAACAAACGGGCAACCAACAAGCAACCGAAGGGCGCACACGCGGTCCGTAGCATTTCCGGATTCTGAAAAAGAATCTGGAGGATCTGCGCCGTGCTGCTCGAGCTAGCCGATTACTATCCGCTCGTGTTTCTCGCCCCCTTCCTCGCGCTGGAGCTCGTGTGGCGCGCACGGCGCTACGACGCCCCGCGCGGCTGGAGAGTGCGGGCGCTCGTCGTCTCGCTGGCGGTGTTCGCAGTGTCGCTCGGCGCCGGCCGTGTGTGGGCCGCGCTGCTGCCGCAGTGGAGCCTGGTCGAAGGCGCGACGCTCGGCACGTGGGGCGGCGCGGCGGTCGGCATCCTCGTCTACGAGCTGGTGCATTACTGGTACCACCGCGGCGCGCATCGCTGGAACTGGCTGTGGCGCCTCGGGCACCAGATGCACCATAGCGCGGAAAGCGTGGATCCCTTCGGCGCGTACTACCTGCACCCGCTCGACGCGGTGCTCTTCACCACCTGGGCGGTGCTGGTGTTCTTCCCGCTACTCGGGCTCTCCGCGGAGGCCGGGGCGATCGCGTCGGCCTTCCTCGCCTTCAGCGCCGCTTTCCAGCACGCCAACATCCGCACGCCGCGCTGGCTCGGGTACATCGTCCAGCGCCCCGAGAGCCACGGCGTGCACCACGGGCGGGGCATCCATCGCTACAACTATTCCGACCTGCCGCTGTGCGACATGGTGTTCGGCACCTTCCGCAACCCCGGTGTGCGCGAGACGCCGGTCGCGGCGGGGTTCTACCGCGGCGGCTCCGAGCGCCTCGCGGCGATGCTCGCCTTTCGCGAGCCGTGAACGCTAGAATCCCCCTGGTCATGGCGAAGAGCGGCCGCGTGCTGATCGTCGAGGATGACCGCCAGGTCCGCGAGACCGTGGCGGACTATCTCTCGACGCACGGCTACGAAGTCGCGCAGGCCGCCGACGGCGCGGCGATGCGCAAGGCGCTCGCCGCCGAGCTGCCGGATCTCGTGCTGCTCGACGTGCGCCTGCCCGGCGAGGACGGGCTCGCGCTCGCGCGCTGGCTGCGCGAGCGCCACGACCTGGCGATCATCATGCTCACCGCGGCGGGCGAGGTGATCGACCGCGTGGTCGGGCTGGAAGTGGGCGCCGACGACTACATCGGCAAGCCTTTCGACCTGCGCGAGCTGCTCGCGCGCATGAAGAGCGTGCTGCGCCGGGCCGAGAAATCGCGCACCCGGCCGGCGGCCGGCGCCTCGCGGCGCATCCCTTTTGGTGCCTGCCAGCTCGACCTCGACCGCCACCAGCTGATCGGTGCGGGCGGCGAGGACATCGCGCTCACGGCGATGGAATTCGACCTGCTGCGCGCCTTTGCCGAGCATCCCAACCGGGTGCTATCGCGCGATCAGCTTCTCACCCTGACCCGCAACCGCGAATGGGAGCCTTTCGACCGCTCGATCGACATCCGCATCGCGCGCCTGCGGCGCAAGATCGAGGACGACCCCGACAACCCGAAGACCATCAAGACCATCCGCGGGTCCGGGTACATCTTCATCCCCTCGGCTTGAAAAGCGGATTTGTAACCCGCTTGTTTCAATGGTATCCGGCACGTAATCGAGCGGCCGGGCGTCGGACAGGCGCATAAACTGCCCCCGGTGAGCCACCAGAACGACGCCCTGAACGCCGCGGCGCTCGCGGTCTCGAGCGCCAAGGGCGATCGCGTGTTCCAGGAGCTCATGCGATACCTCGCCACGATCCTCAACGTGCAGCTCGCGCTGGTCGGGCGCTTCCTGGGCGAGCCGCCGCAAGCCATCCGCACGCTCGGCCTCTACGGCGGCGGCGCCTACCGCGAGAACTTCGAGTACCGGCTCGACACCACGCCCTGCCGCGCGGTGGTGGACGGAGGCTTCTCGGTGGTTCCGCGCGACGTCGCCCAGCTCTTTCCCGAGGACGAGTACCTGCCGAAGGGCGCGGTCGGCTACGCCGGCTACCCACTCAAGGATGCCGCCGGCCGGGTCGAAGGAATCATCGCGGTCATCTCGCGCCAGCCGATCACCGATCCCGCGCTGGTCGAGTCGGTGCTCAAGATCTTCGCCGTGCGCGCGGCCGCGGAGCTCGAGCGGCGCGCGCACGAGGACGCGCTCGCCGCTTCGGAGGCGAACTACCGCGCGATCTTCGAGGCGGCCGAGGATGCGATCTTCATCCTGGATTACGAGCGCGGCGCCATTCTCGACGCCAACGCCAAGGCCTGCAGCAGCTATGGCTACACGCGCGAGGAGCTGCGTCGGGTTGGCGCGGGGGACATCAGCGGCCACGAGCCTCCCTACACCAACGAGGACATGCTGCGCCTCATCGGCGAGGTGCGCGCCGGGCGTGGGCCGCTGCGCTTCGAGTGGCGCAGGCGCAACCGCGACGGCTCGCTCGACTGGGACGAGGTCACGCTGAAGAAAGTCGACATCGCCGGCAAGCCGCACATCGTGGCGATGACGCGCGAGATCACCGAGCGCAAGGGCGCGGTCGAGGCGCTGCGCGCAAGCGAGGAGCAGTACCGCGCGATCTTCAACGCGAGCGCCGACTCGCTGGTGCTGCGCGACGCCGGCTTCCGCGTGGTCGACGTCAATCCCGCCTACGAGGCGATGAGCGGCCGCCGCCGCGAGGAGGCGCTCGGGCGCAGCGAGCTCACCATGAGCCCGCCCGAGCTGAATGCGCACGTGAAGCAGCTTCACGCGCGCGCGCTCGCCGGCGAGCGCGTGGTGTTCGAGGCGCTGGCACGGAGAAAGGATGGCTCGCGCTTCACCATCGAGACCCGCGGCGTGCCGATCCTGCACAAGGGCCAGCCGCACGTGCTCTACATCGGCCGCGACATTACCGCGCGCAAGACCGACGAGGAGCTCCTGCGCGCGAGCGAGGAGCAG
>DASYPG010000159.1:0-6111 GCA_036006885.1 Burkholderiales bacterium
CGCTTCGCGAAATGCGCGCTCGCCGGACCGATAGCGCCCTCGAGCGGCACCAGCACGACGGGCGCCGCCGCCGCCACGGCGCAGGCGCAGCTCAGGATCGCGATGACGATCGCGCGCATCTGCCGCGGATTATGCTCCGCTGCGGCGGCGCGCGCCCCCTAATTCCCGATTATCTGCCCAGGTGCTGCGCGCTTTGCGGCGCCTCGGCGGAGGAGACGTATTGCCGGTAGGAGAGGTCGGGCGTGCTGCCGGGAGCGCGCCGCGACACGAAGCGCCGAGCGCGGGTGTACTGATCGCGGAACCGGCTGCGCCGGGCGCGCCCGTGCTGCGGGTCGAAGAGGTACATGGCGAGCGCACCCAGACCAAACGTGACGAACGTTCTCATGCTGTCGCCTCCTTCACGGGATTACGCCGCCGCCCCGCCATCGCGCCGAACACCGCGGCAAGGAGCGATAGGAGCAGCGCGCCAAACGTAATCCAGGCCGCGCGGGTTGCCTGCGGCTTCACCTCCTCGGCCTTGCGCTGCAACGCGCCGCTCGCCTTGGCCTTCTCCACAAGCTGCGCGATGCCGTTCTTAGCCTCGGCCGCCGCCTGCGTGGGATTGTTGCGGTCGTTCTCGACCCGCTGCGCGGTCTCGCTGAGGGTCGCCTGGACTTCGCTCATCGGCATGCCGGTCGCGGAGGCGATCTGCTCGGCGGTCTTCGGATCCTTGAGCCGTTGAATGGTCTGGTCCACGCTTCCGGACAGGTCCGGCGTGGCCTGCGGGAATTGAACCACCGAGCCCAGGGTCTGCACCGCGCCGCCCACGAGCTTGAACGCGCCGCCGGCCAGCATGCCGATCCCCGTGCTCGCCATGTAGAGCATCAGCAGAACGCTCACCACCCACACCAGGACGCCCTCGAAGAAACCGGTGGTGCCGTCGAAGATGGCGCCGATGCGGGTCGAGACCCAGCCGCCGATGAAGAGCGCAACGAGCAGCGACACGCTGGCCCAGATGCCGGCCCCGGCGCCGAGCGTGCCCGCATCGGTCTCGCCGGGCTGCGCGGCGCTGATTCCGACCGCCACGCCGAGCGCCGTGATGAGGAGCAGGAATCCGAGCGCGACCAGCACGCCGCCGAAGACGCCGCCCCAGGAAACGCGCATGCCGTCGGCGCGCACGATGCCGCGCACGATGCCGGTATAGGCGATGCGCCTGCGCTCGGCCACGCGGCGGTCATGGTACGAAGTGTCACGGACTACCGTTGCCATCGTGCTTCCTCGAAGACGATGTTCACCGCGGCGCGCCGTACGCGGGCGGCGGCGGCGCGCCAAGCGTGGGCGGCGGCGGCGCGCTCAAAGTAGGCTGCGCCGGTACAGCGGGCGCCGGCTGTGCCGCAGTCTGCCCGCTGGACGCGGGTTGCGCAGGCGCGCGCGCCCCGAGCTCGGCCTGCAGGCGGTGGCGCTGCTCGTTCGTCATCGCGTACGCCGCCTCCGCGGCGCGCTGCTCTGCGGTCTTCACCGCGATGCGCGCACGCTGCTCGGCGAGATAGGAGAAGTGCGCCACCCGGGCCGGGTCGGCGTCTGCGCTCGACAGGTTTTCGGCGTCGCGCAGCTCGCGCGCGGCGAGTTGCAGCTCGGTCTGGGCCCGCGCCTGGACCTGGGGATCCGCCGCGGCCACGCGGTAAGCTGCGCGCGCGCTGTCGAGCTCGTTTGTGGCGCGTGGGACGGAAGTGCATCCGGCAGCGAGCGCAATCAAACCGCACGCGACGGCGGTCGTGGTGCGCAGTAGGTAGTCACGCATCATTTGGCCCTCTTGTCGAGTTCGTCCTGCATTGCCCGGACGCCCTGGCTGGCTTCGGCGGCGGCGCGTTGGGAGCGTGCGCTCTCGGCGACGGCTTGGGCGTACTTGGCGTCCACCTCGGCCTGCTCGGCGAAGATGCGTGCCCCGGCATAGTTGCCGCGCTCCATCTCCTGCTCGCCGCGCGCCAGCTTGTACTGGGCGACCCTGAGCTCCGAGGCGCCGTCGCGCGTGGCGACCGACTGGGCCTGCGAGATCGCGGAGCGGGCGTTATTGAACTGCTCCACCGGCTGCGGCGGGGTGCTGCAGGCAGCGAGGCCGAGCGCAAGCGCGATCGCCGAAACGCGCTGCAACGCGGAAATGCGCTGCAACGCCGAAACGCGCGGTAAATCGGAGCGATCGATGCAAACTTTACTGGTCCCATTAGGCATTTGGCGGTCCTCCGGAAGACTCATCGGGATGCAGCAATCTGCGGTCCCACGGCCGGGTTCAAAGCTTGCAAGGCAGCCTTCTGAGCCCATATGCGGTACTTCGCGCTTTTGATCCTCACGGCGGCGCTCGCGGCCTGCGACGCACCGGACGAGCGATTCCGTCTCGTCACGGTGGAAAGCCAGGACCATCACGGGCTGTCGCTGCGCGAGCTGCCCGAGGCGACGCTCAAGTCGATCGGCCTGGGCTACGGCCTGGCGGTCATTCGCCTCGGGAAGGAGGGCGAGCGCGCAGGGCTACGCCTGGGGGACGTCGTCTACGGGGTGAACCAGACCCGGATCCGCAACCTGCAGGAGTTCAGCAGGGCGCTCACGCAGCTTCAGGACGGTCGCCTGAGCCTGCTCGTGCGGCGGGGCAAAACGGACCTCAAGGTGCCGCTCGAGATCGGCGTGTTCCCGCCCGAGGACGGGGTCCTGCGCATCCCCCAGCCCGCTACAGATACTCTTCTGCGCACCTGATGATCGCGTCGTTGTTGGGGCGCTCCAGGCAATGGCGCGCGTCCTGGTGGCGCTTGGCCGTCGTCGTCTTGCGCGTGGCCTTGGCGAGCTTCGTTTTCGGCGCCGGCTTCGCCGCTTCGGCGGGCTTCGCCGCCACGGCCTGCTGCTCCGGGGCCTGCGCCCATGCCGGTGGCATGAGCGGCAGCACGACCGCGAGGGCCGCAGCCAGAATCGTTTTCTTCATGGTGCTTCCTTTTTTGCCTAGCCCAAGACCGCAAGAATAGCCCGATTCACCGCAGGCGTCTCTGGAAGGCGCGGATGCGCTGTGCATTAGTTCCCAGATCGCTCCTTCCGACGCGTGACTTCGAGCGCACATCGACCCGGCTGCCGGCGCCATCCGCATTAATCCGCACGATTACGTCATCCTTGAACCCGAACCAGAGGGTCGTCGCGAGCGCCTCGATGCGGCCCGCCGACGGATCCTCTCGCACGATCTGCCAGCCGGCTTCCTCTATCGCGCCCTTCGCGCGCTCGAACGCGATGTTCGGCGCCACCGCCAGGCGCAGCGGCTGGATGTCGGGATAGGCGCGGCGCTGCGCGTCGCTCTGCTCGGTCGGATCGGTGCTGATGTCGTTGATCGGCGGAACCGAGCGCGCGCGCAGGTACGCGGCGCCCGGGATCGCGGCGACCGACGCCCCCAGCACGAGCGCGAACAGCGGCCGCGCCACGCGGGCACGGCGGGAGAGCGCGATCAGGCCGAGGATCGCGCCCGAGAGCCCGAGCACGCCGGCCGCGGGCAGCATGAGGATCCCGACGCCGTAGGAGACCAGGCCCGACCTCACCGCCGGACCGGATGCCGCCAGCACCGCGAGCGCGAGCACCGCCAGCCAAAGGCCGAGTCGGCCGCTCATTTCGCTTCGCCTAGAGCTGCGAGCTGAGCAGTCCCATGGCGTGCTCCCACAGCTTCTCCCTCAACGGCCGGCGCTCCCATTCCTCCAGTGTAATGCGGCGCGAGCGTCCGAGGTCGTGCTCGAAGATGCGCTCCTGGTCGCGCGCGAACGCCCGGTCGTAGACGTCCAGGTTCGCCTCGTCGTTGGTGCTGAACGAGCGCGTATCGAAGTTGGTGGAGCCCACCGTCACCCACAGGCCGTCCACCGTCATGACTTTCACGTGGTAGAACGTCGGCTGGTACTCGTAGATCTCGACCCCGGCGCGCAGCAGCCCGCCCCAGGTGGAGCGCGAGGCCCGCCGCACCGCGGCCGAATCGGTGACCGGCCCGGGCACGATGATCTGCACCCGCACGCCGCGCCGGCTCGCCTCGACGAGCTGGCGCACCTCGTTGTCGTCCGGAACGAAGTACGCCGCGGAGAGCTGGATCGAGCGCCGCGCCGCGGCGATCGACATGAGGTAGAGGAGCTGGGCGCTCTCGCCGCCGCCGCCGGGGGAGCTGACCATGAACTGCGCGAGCTCGCTCCCGGCCGCGTCGAGCTCGGGGAAATACTCGGGCCCGTGCAGGACCTCGCCGGTCACCTCGATCCAGTTCTCCATGAACGCCGCCTGCATCTGCGCCACGGCGGGGCCCTCGAGGCGGAAGTGCGTGTCGCGCCAGTGGTCGGCGTCCTGCGCGTTGCCGCTCCACTCATCGCCGATGCCGGCGCCGCCGGTAAAGCCGACGCGGCCGTCGATCACCATGATCTTGCGGTGGGTGCGGTTGTTCATGCGCGCGATGGTGTCCCAGCGCATCGGGTTGTAGAGCACCACCTGCGCGCCGGCGTCCTTGAGGCGGCGGATCACCGTCTTCTCGATCTTCTCGCTGCCGAGCGCGTCGATCACCACGTGCACCTTGACGCCCGAGCGCGCGCGCTCCTCGAGCGCCTGGGTGAACTGCTCGCCGATCGAGCCCTTCCAGTAGATGTACATCTCGAAGGTGATGGTCTTGCGCGCTCCCCGGATCGCCTCGAGCATCGCCGGGAAGATCTCGTCGCCGTTCACGAGCGCGCGCGTGCGGTTGCCCGGCACCAGGGCCGGCCCGAGCATCACGTTCAGGGTGCGCACGAACTGCGGATCGCCGACGCCGTAGAGCGACGCCACGCTGGTGTCGATTTTCTTGTCGCCGAGCGAGAGGTTCGCGGCGGCGAGCACCGCGAGGCCGGTGGCGAGGAAGGTCAGGATCGCGATGCGCCAGGTGGTGTGGCTCCACCTGCGCACCGCGCCTAGGTGCCGAGCAAGCTCCACAGCCATCGAGCGATGAAGAAGCCGGCGACGCAGGCGAGCACGAGGAACGCCGCGACGCCGGCGAGCAGCGCTGCGACGAAGGCCCGGCTAGAGCGCTGCGCGTCGCGCGGCGCGTCGAGCCAGGCGGTAAGCAAGCGCACGTTGCGCTGGTTGGCCTTGTAGGCCGCGTCGAACACGTCGCCTGCGAGCGGAATCATGCCGATCAATCCTTCCAGCGCGACGCTAAACGCCATGCGCGCGAGGATGCTCCTCGGAGCGCCGAGCGCGGCCGCCTCGCGCACGATATAGCTCGAGAGGACGACGCCGACGGCGTCGCCGACGACCGGGAAAAGCCCGATCAGCGCATCCAGCCCGATCGTAAGGCGGGTCCCGGGGATCGGGATCGAGCTGTCGAACAGCCACGCGAGCCAGATGAGCCGCTCACGAACCTGCCAGGTGACGCGACGATGGTCCATGGCGGTGCTTGGGCCACGTGCTGCAAGGAACGTTCCGGGCTTCGAATCGGGGTCAGACCCCGATTCGAGCTGAAAATTCAGAAACGCGTTGCGCGCACTCGCGCGGTTTGGCCTGAAGCAGAAAGTGCGGGCCGTCGATGCGCTCGAGTTCAAAGCGCTCGAAGCGGCCGCGGAACCACCCTGCAGCGCTCGGCGGCACCAGACGATCCCCGCTCGCCTGGAGGTAGAGGCAAGGTAGTCCGAACTTCGCCTTGCCCCAGGACTGGCGCGCTCCAATGAGCGCGAGGCGGCTCGAAAGAACCTGCGGCGGCACGGTGGCAAGCGCCTCGCGCAGAAAATTCAGCTGCGACACCGTCGCGTCCCGGCCGAGACAGAACTGCCGCAGCAGAAACGCCGGCGCGTTGCGCATGAGCGGCCCCGTTGTCGTTCGGGTATGAAACCACCTTCGTCTCGACGTCGGACAAGGTGGCCACGAGCGGGCGGAAAAGAAGCCCGGTACCGTCGAGGCCGGGAAGCAGGACAAGTTCGACCACGTGCGTATTTTTACCCGGCTTTGGGTATCATTTCGCCTTCCCCCAGACGATCCACAGGAGACCTGCTATGGCGATCAAGGTCGGCGACCGGCTTCCCGACGGCAAGCTGATGGAATCCACGGAGTTCGATTCGGGCACGCAGTGCGCCATGCCGCCCAAGGAAGTGAACGTCGCCGACTCCGTGC
>DASYPG010000160.1:0-9928 GCA_036006885.1 Burkholderiales bacterium
AAATGCTACGGCGGCGACGTCACCCGCAAGCGCAAGCTGCTCGAAAAACAAAAGGAAGGAAAGAAGCGCATGAAACAGGTCGGCTCGGTCGAGATCCCGCAGGAAGCGTTCCTCGCGGTGCTGCAGAGGGGCGACACGTGAGCGTAAGCCCGGTGAGCAAAGCCCCATGAGTTTCGCCTTATTTCTGCTGCTACTGCTGGTGGTCACCGGCGCGGTGTGGGCGCTCGAGGCGCTGTGGCTGCGCCGCGGCCGCGCCGCCGGGGAGAAGCAGCCCTGGTGGGTGGAGTACTCGGTCAGCTTCTTCCCGGTGATCCTGATCGTGTTCCTGCTGCGCTCGTTCCTGGTGGAGCCGTTCAAGATCCCGTCGAGCTCCATGGTGCCGACCCTGCTGGTCGGCGATTTCATCCTCGTGAACAAATTCACGTACGGCATCCGGCTGCCGGTGGCGAACAAGAAGGTGGTGCCGCTGCACGATCCGCAGCGCGGCGATGTGATGGTTTTCCGCTATCCCGAGGATCCGTCGCTCGACTACATCAAGCGCGTGGTCGGGGTGCCCGGCGACCGCATCGAATACCGCAACAAACGTCTCACCATCAACGGAGTTCCGGTGCCGGTGAAGCAGGTTGACGACTACCTGTCGAAGGAACGCATGCAGTTTTCCAAGCGCTTCGTCGAGACCCTGAACGGCGTCGAGCACCAGATCCTGATCGAGGACGACGCGCCCTCCATGATGACGTCGTCGCGCTCGTTCCCGTACTCGGCCAATTGCAACTACAATACGAACGGCCTGGCGTGCACGGTACCGCCGGGGCATTACTTCATGATGGGCGATAACCGGGACAATTCGAGCGACAGCCGGGTCTGGGGGTTCGTGCCCGATGAGAACATCGTCGGCAGGGCGTTCTTCATCTGGCTCAACCTGAACGAGCTGGGGCGCTTCGGGTCGTTCCGCTGAAAGGAGAACAACAATGCGCGCTCGCGCCGCCTGGAAGACCGTTCGCTGGAGCCGGGGCCTCACCGTCACCGGCCTCATCATGGTGCTGTTCGTCGTCGTCTTGCTCCTGCTGTTCGGGATGAAGCTGATCCCGGCCTATATCGAGTACGCCACGGCGAAGAAGGCGATCAACTCGATCGCGCGCGACGGCGCCGGCGCGTCCACGCCGCAGGAAGTGCGCCGCCAGTTTGACTCCCGCGCGCTGATCGACAACATCGAGGCGGTCAAGAGCAGCGACCTCGAGATCCGCAGGGAGGGCGGCGGCGTGGTGATCGGCTTTGCCTACCGCAAGGAGGTGCCGCTGGTCGCGAACGTCGGCCTGTACATCGACTTCGCGGCGAACTCGGCGGGCCAGTAGAAGCTTTGACGCGGCCCGCGGCGCTCGAGAAACGGCTGGGTTACCGGTTCAACGACCCGCGCCTCCTCGAGCAGGCGCTGACGCACCGCAGCCGCGGCGCCGAGAACTACGAGCGGCTCGAGTTTCTCGGCGACGGCGTGCTCGGCTGCGCGGTAGCCGACGAGCTGTACGCGCGCTTCCCGCAGCTCTCCGAGGGCAAGCTCACGCGCCTGCGCGCGAGCCTGGTGCGCGAGGAGGCGCTAGCCGAAGTGGCCAAGGCGCTCGGCATCGCCGAGCACCTGCGCCTGGGCGAAGGCGAGCTCGCCGCCGGGCCCGAGGCGCGCCCCTCGATCCTCGCCGACGCGGTCGAGGCGGTGCTAGGCGCGGTGTTTCTCGACGCCGGCTACGAGGGCGCGCGCAAGGCGGTGCTCAGCGCCTTCGGGCCGCTCATCGAGCGGCTCGACCCGGAGCGGCCGGCGAAGGACGCCAAGACGCGCCTGCAGGAAATCCTCCAGGCGCGGCACCGGCGGCTGCCGCAGTACCGCGTGGTCGCGGTGCAGGGCGAGGCGCACAAGCAGTCCTTCGAGGTCGAGTGCTACGTGACCGAGCTCGATGTGCGGGTGACGGGCACCGGAACCTCGCGCCAGCGCGCCGAGCAGCAGGCGGCCAAGGCGATGCTCGAGAAACTGGAGACATGACGCACAGGTGCGGCACCATCGGCCTGGCCGGGCGGCCGAACACCGGCAAGTCGAGCCTGCTGAACCGGCTGGTGGGCCAGAAGCTCTCGATCGTCTCGCGCAGGCCCCAGACCACGCGCCACCTGGTCACCGGCATCGTGACGCAGCCCGACTGCCAGTTCGTGTTCGTGGACGCCCCCGGGCAGCAGGCAGGCTCGCGCAGCGTGCTGCACAGGACGCTCAACCGTCGCGCGACGCAGGCGGCGCGCGATTCCGACGTCGCGCTGTTCGTGGTCGAGGCCCTGCGCTTCACTCCCGACGACGAGCGGGTCCTCAAGGCCATCCCGGCCGAGCAGAAGCTGATCGCCGTGGTGAACAAGATCGACACCGTGACGCGGCCCTCCGACCTGATCCCGTTCCTCGATCGCCTGTCAAAGACGCGCAAGTTCGAGGCGCTCGTCCCGGTCAGCGCGAAGACCGGCCGCAACATCCCGGAGCTCTTCAAGGCCCTGCGCGAGGCGCTGCCGGAGGCGCCCGCGGCCTACCCCGCCGACCAGCTCACCGACCGCGACGAGCGCTTCTTCGCCGCCGAGCTCCTGCGCGAGAAGCTGTTCGAGGAAACGGGGGAGGAGCTCCCCTATCGCTGCGAAGTCCTGATCGAAAGCTTCAAGCAAGAGGGGAAGCTGCGGCGCATCGAGGCCACGATCCTCGTCGAGCGCGCGAGCCAGAAAGCGATCGTGGTCGGCGCCCGCGGCGAGCGGCTCAAGCGCATGGCGAGCGCCGCGCGCAAGGACATGGAGCGGCTCTTCGGTGGCAAGGTGTACCTCGGCACGTGGGTGAAGGTGCGCAAGGCCTGGACGGATGACGCACGCGTCTTGCGGCAGTTGGGGTACGAATGAAAAAACGTGCTGAACACGAGGCCGGATACGTTCTGCACACGTATCCCTACAAGGAGACCAGCCTCATCGTCGAGCTCTTCGCGCGGCGCTTCGGGCGCGTGGCGCTGCTCGCGCGCGGGGCGCGCCGGCCGCGCTCGGCGACGCGCGGGGTGCTGCTTTCGTTCCAGGCGCTGCGGGTCTCCTGGAGCACCTCGGCCGAGCTCGGCAACCTGATCTCGGCCGAATGGGCCGGCGCGCTGCTGCCCCTCGCCGGCCAGGGGCTCATGTGCGGCTTCTACCTGAACGAGCTGCTGCTGCGGCTGCTGCCGCGCGACGATCCGCACGAGGCTCTTTTCGATTCTTACGGGGAGGCGCTGGCCCGCCTGAGCCTCACCGCCGATGCCTCGGTCGTGCTGCGGGGGTTCGAGAAGCGCCTGCTCGCGGAGCTCGGCTACGCGCCGATCCTCGACCGCGACGCGGCGAGCCGGCCGATCGACCCGGACCGCCTCTACGCCTACGAGCCCGAGCGCGGGCCCACCGTGGTGAGCGGCACGCGCGGCGACCTGCCGGTGGTGCGGGGCCGGACGCTGCTCGACGTGGCCGCCGACGACTACACCAGCCCCCAGACGCGCGAGGAGGCGAGGCACCTCATGCGCGCGCTGATCGGCGAACGCCTGCACGGCCAGGTACTGCATACTCGCTCCGTCCTGAGGGAATTGAGCGACCTGTGAGCAAGACGCAATGATCGAGCTCGGCGTCAACGTCGATCACGTGGCGACGGTACGGCAAGCACGGCGCACCTACGAGCCGGACCCGGTCTGGGCGGCCGTCGAGGCGCACCTCGGCGGCGCCGACGGCATCACGGTCCACCTGCGCGAAGACCGCCGCCACATCCAGGACGAGGACGTGCGGCGTCTGCGCGAGCTCACCCACATCCGCCTCAACCTCGAGATGGCGGCGACCGCCGAGATGGTGCAGATCGCCGCGCGCATCAAGCCGGAGATGGCGATGCTGGTGCCCGAGGGGCGCCACGAGATCACGACCGAGGGCGGCCTCGACATCGTTGCCAAAGAAAAAAACCTTGCGAACGCAGTCAAGCGCCTGACCGATGCCGGCATCGTGGTCTCGGTGTTCATCGACGCCGACCCGGCCCAGGTCGAGGCGGCGAAGCGCATCGGCGCCGCCGTGTGCGAGGTGCACACCGGCCCGTACGCGCATGCCTTCCACTCCAAGGGGCGCGACGCCGAGAGCCCAGCCGTCGTCTCCGAGCTGCGGAAAATCCAAACGGCCGGAGAGCAGATCCGCGCGCTCGGCATGCGCTTCAACGCCGGGCACGCGCTCAACTACTTCAACGTCGAGCCGGTCGCGCGCCTGCCGGGCGTACGCGAGCTGCACATCGGCCACGCCATCGTGTCGCGCGCGGTGTTCGTCGGCATGCGCGAAGCCGTCCGCGAGATGAAAGCCCTCATGGTGCAGGCAGCGCGGTGATTTACGGCGTGGGCACCGACGTGGTCGAGATCGGCCGGATCCAGAGCGCGCTCGAGCGCTTCGGCGAGCGCTTCGCGCGCAGGATCCTGTGCGAGAGCGAGCTCGTGAGGTTTCACCGCCATCGCCTGCCGGCGAACTACCTGGCCAAGCGCTTCGCCGCCAAGGAAGCGTTCACCAAGGCCCTCGGCACCGGCATCCAGGCGCCGGCCAACTGGCACGGGGTGTGGGTGAAGAACCTTCCCTCCGGCAAGCCGGTCCTGGAGTTTTCAGCGGAACTCAAAAAACTTCTGGATGCGAGAAAGATCCTTCACTCCCATGTTTCCCTCACCGACGAACGCGGCGTGGCGATGGCGACCGTGATCCTGGAATGCGACTAGCGGACGCGTTCTAACTGCGCCTGTAGCGAAGCAACGACACCCGATCTGCTGCGCCGCGGCGCATCTCGTGCAATACCCCGGGGTGTAGCATGTGTCGCGCCTTTACTCTTCGGTGCGCCTTTGCTCTTCGGTGATATGCTCATGGACTCGCCCAGGCAGCCCCCGGACTCCGAGCGACGCCATTACGGCGAGCAGCTGCGCATTCTCGTGGTCGACGACGACGTCGATACGGTCAACACCCTCGCCTTGATCCTGAGGGGCGAGGGCTACGTCGTCCAGCCGGCGTACACCGGCACCGAAGCGCTTCCCGCGGCACGCCAGTTCCGACCCGACATCATCATTCACGACATCTCCGTCCCGGGGATCAGCGGCTATGCGGTGGCGCAGTCCATCCGCTATGGGGCTCCCGACCTGCGGCGGCCGCTGATGATCGGGATTTCGGGCGTGTGGACGCAGTTCCCCGACCGCAAAGTGGCCGAGCAGACCGGCTTCGACGCCTATTTCACCAAGCCCTGCGACACCGCCGCGCTCCTGCGCGTGGTAAACGAGTTCAGACGCTCGCGGACCTGGCCGCAATAGACTCGCGCTCCCGCCGCGCCACCGCTCCGAGGCGCGGCCGCTCGGCGATGGGACAATACGGCCGATGCGAAAAACAAGGCTTCCCCTCGGCCCCGCGGTCATCGACGTCGTTGGTCCCGTCCTCACCGATGAAGACCGCGCGCGCCTGCGCCATCCCGCCGCCGGCGGCGTGATCCTCTTTGCCCGCAACTATCAAAGCCCCGAACAGCTGTCCGCCCTTACAGAGGAAATCGAAAAACTCCGCGACCCGGCGCTGCTGATGTGCGTCGACCACGAAGGCGGCCGCGTCCAGCGCTTCCGCGAGGGCTTCTCCGCGATCCCGCCGATGCGCACCCTGGGCAAACTCTGGGACCGCGATTCGGCCTCGGCGCGCGACACTGCTCGCGCGATCGCCTACGTCGTCGGCGCCGAGCTCGCCGCGCACGGCATCGACTTCAGCTTCGCCCCGGTGCTTGACCTCGACTACGGCGCCAGCTCGGTAATCGGCGACCGCGCCCTCCACTTCGACCCTAACGCGGTCGGCGCGCTGGGCGCGTGCATCGTGAAAGGCTTCGCCGACGCCGGCATGGGTGCCGTCGGCAAGCACTTCCCCGGCCACGGCTACGCCGCCGCCGACTCCCACGTCGCCGTCCCCAGGGATGACCGCAAATTCGCCGACATCGCGAAGAAAGACCTGGTCCCCTTCCGCGCGACCATCGAGGCCGGCCTCGCCGCGGTAATGCCGGCCCACGTCATCTACGGCCAAGTCGACCAGGAGCCCGCCGGCTATTCGAAGCACTGGCTCCAGGAAGTCCTGCGCGGCAAGCTCGGCTTCCAGGGCATCATCTTCAGCGACGACCTCTCGATGGAAGGCGCGAGCGTCGCCGGCGGCGTCCCCGAACGCGCCCGCGCCGCGCTCGCAGCCGGCTGCGACATGGTGCTCCTCTGCAACGACCCCGCAGGCCAGGAAGTGCTCCTCGATTCGCTGAAGGAGACACCGGTCTCCAACCCCGAGCGGATCGAGCGGATGCGAAAGAAAGGCGGCCGCGACCTCAGGAAGAGCGTTGCGTACCGGGATGCTCACGAGCTATTGAAGAATCTAGCCTAGCAGCTACTCGAGTAGCGTCCTTCACCGCGGTAGCCGGGGTTCGAATCCCCGTGGGGACGCCACAGCAATCAGACACCCTGCCAACCGTGTTCCCGCCGCGGCGCGGTTGCAAGGGAAACGAAAGCCAGAAGCCGTGTAATCGGTGCTAGGCTCACGGCCGATGGAAATCCAAAAGCGTCCCTTCTCCGTACGCGTTGCCGATTTCGCTCGTGCGGTGTTCTGGCTCGTGCTCTTGCTCATTGTGCTGTTCGTCGTACTGGCGCAGGTGCTGGGCGGCGGGCGGGGGATTGAGAAGCAGCGTAGCGCGGCTCTTGCCCAGATCGAGGACGCGAGGAAGTCGCGCGTCATCGCGATGATTCACCGCCAGGATAGCGCGAGCATTCTCGGGGTGCCGGTGGGCGGGAGCATCAGCATCGACGACTCGGAAGCGATACTGCGCGCGATCCGGCTCACGCCGCCCGAGCAGCCGATCGACATCATTCTGCACACGCCGGGCGGCCTGGTGCTCGCGGCGGAGCAGATCGCGAAGGCGCTGGTCGAGCGCAAGGGCAAGGTGACGGTGTTCGTGCCGCACTATGCGATGAGCGGCGGGACGCTGATTGCGCTCGCGGCCGACGAGATCGTGATGGACGCGAACGCGGTGCTCGGGCCGGTCGACCCGCAGCTCGGCGACATGCCGGCGGCGTCGATCGTCAAGGTGGTCGAGCTCAAGGGCGTGAAGAACGTCGGCGACGAGTTCCTGATGCTCGCCGACATGGCGAACAAGGCGCGCAACCAGGTCGCGAGCTTCGTCGCCCAGGTGCTGATGAAGCAGATGCCGGAAAAGCAGTCGCAGCAGGTCGCGACGATCCTCACCGAAGGCCGCTGGACGCACGACTTTCCGATCACGGTGCAGGCCGCGCGCCAGCTCGGGCTGAAGGTCTCGACCGATATGCCGCTCCCGATGTACGAGCTGATGGATCTCTATCCGCAGGGCGGCGGCATCCGGCCCTCGGTCTGGTACGTGCCCCTGCGCCGCACGCCGCCGGGGCCCGGCGCGCCTCAGCAGACGCCTGCGTCACGGCCGGAAGGGAAAGGCCCGCCGTCCTAGCGGACGTGCTTGCGCGGTAGGCTGAGGGGCCGATGTCAAAGGCCCTGGGGGCTCGAGGCTGATCTGACGTCCGAACTACTCTCATCTGCGATGACGCCGTCGTACCAGAAGATACCGCGGTTAGAGGGTCTCAGGAGCTGAGGCTCGAGCGTGACGAACCGGCTCGGTGTTCGGGGGCTGCCGTTTATGGCGACCCACGCTAGGACGGCCACAGGTCGGCCATCAATGTATGCAAGATCAAGCAAGCGGCCCCGTACGTCTTCCGCACCGTACCGATAATTCAAAAACACGATAGGTCCGACCACCACCCGGTTTCCTTTCCCTGGGCGTGGTGGTCAGAAAGAGGTCTGACTTGGCGGCGCGGAGGTCTAGACGCGGCAGTACTCTGCTGCCGCTTATAAAGCCCCTCAGCGTGCGCTCCGCCGATGCGCCGGTCAATCCGGGCTTATACGTCAACTCGTGTAGTCCTCTTACGCACTGCCGGTCAGATAGAATGACCCTCATGCGCGGCAAGTTCCTTCGCCTGTTTGTGGTCGTCGCGATCAGCCTCGCCGTGCCGATCCAGGGCGTTCTTGCCGCGACCGCATCGCTGTGCATGACGCAGTCACACGATGCTGGCCACCACCACGACAACGGCCAATCGCATCACCACGGGCATTGCGCCCCTTGCGTTGCGTGCTGCACCGGGGTCGCGATTGCCTCGTCGGTTCGTCCTGTCTTTCAGCCCCTACCCGCGTCCGCTCCGGATATCCTGGCGATGCCGGCTCCCGCCGGGATTCAGCCGGATGCGCTGGATCGCCCGCCGCTCGGCGGCTAATCCGTAGCACCGCAGTGGTTGCGGCGCATCGCGATTGCGCCGCCTTCGCGCCTTTGCGCATATCTGCTTTGGATTGGCCATGCCCAGAACTGCCGCAGTTCTCTTCGCCGCATTCTTCGTGCTCGCCGGCGGCGCGCTTGCCCAGGGCGAGCATCAGCACCACGCGCCGCCCGAGCAAAGTTCACCCGCCGAACATGCAGAGCACGCCGCGCAGGCGATGAGCGCCTGGTACGGCCCGTACGCCACTACCCGCGAATCCTCCGGGACGAGCTGGCAGCCCGAGGCAACGCCCCATGAGGGTATCCATGCCAGGTTCGCCGAGTGGGACACGATGACGCACGGCTTCGCCAACCTCATCTACGACGACCAGGGCGGCCCGCGCGGGGACACCAAAACCTTCATGACCAGCATGCTGATGGTGATGGGCAACCGTCCGGTGGGTGAGGCCGGTACGCTCGGCCTGCGCGCGATGGTCTCCGCCGACCCCGCATTCGGCAAGGGCGGCTACCCGCTCATCTTCCAGACCGGGGAGACGGCCGACGGACAGACTCCGCTGATCGACCGCCAGCACCCGCACGACCTCTTCATGGAGCTCGCGGCCTCGTACAGCCATCGCCTTTCGGACCGATCCTCCGTCTTCGCGTATGTCGGGCTGCCGGGAGAGCCGGCGCTCGGACCGCCGGCCTTCATGCACCGGTTCTCGGGCGAAGACAACCCGGAAGCGCCGATCACACACCATTGGCTCGACTCCACGCACATCGCTTACGGGGTTGTGACGCTCGGCTACGTGCTGGGGGAGGTGAAGGTCGAAGGCTCGCTCTTCCGCGGGCGCGAGCCGGACCAGGACCGCTACGACATCGAGACCGGCAAGCTTGACTCGGCTTCGGTGCGGCTATCCTGGAACCCCGCGAAGAGCTGGGCGCTCCAGGTGAGCCGGGGGCACATCAAGAGCCCGGAGCAGCTCCATCCGGACGAGGATGTCGACCGCACCACGGCGTCGGCGCTCTACCACCGGGATTTCGGCGACTCAAAGTGGCAGACGACCTTGGCGTGGGGTCGAAACGCGCCGACGGATGGCGAGGCGACCAACGCGTACCTGCTGGAATCGGCGCTCGTATTTGCCCGTTCGCACACCTTCTTCGCGCGGGCTGAGCGCGCCGACAAGTCAGAGCTCTTTCTGCCGGCGGATCCGCGCGAGCACGAAAGCTTCCGCGTGGGCAAGCTCACCGGCGGCTATATCTATGACTTTCCGACCGAGGGACACTTCAAGGTCGGACTGGGCGGGCTCGTCAGCAAGTACAACGTGCCCGAGGAGCTGCATCCGGTCTACAGCGCGAACCCGACCTCGTTCATGGTCTTCGCTCGGGTGAGGATCCGGTGAAGAACCAAAACAGGGACAGACCCTATTTTCCGTTGCTACGCATAGCTCGCAGGAAAATAGGGTCTGTCCCTGTTTTTGAATTCTAGGCGCGCTCCATGTACGTGCCTTCGGCGGTGTCGACCTTGATCTTCTCGCCCTTGTTGATGAAGGGCGGAACCTGCACCGTGATGCCGGTCTCCATCTTCGCCGGCTTGAAGCTGTTGGTGGCGGTGGAGTTCCTGAT
>DASYPG010000161.1:0-2724 GCA_036006885.1 Burkholderiales bacterium
GTTGTAGGGCTTGGCGAGCGCGCTGGCGGGAAGTGCCGCTGCTGCACCGAGCGCGCCGATGTGCTGCAGAAAATCGCGACGTTCCATGAGAGCCTCCTGGGTGTTCAGTGCTTTATACAGAAACGGCCATAAGGGCCGCAAGCTGGATCCCTGGCGCCGGTCTGTTTATTGCACCGCTAGGTGTAGTGGCGGTTCCCGACTACAAGCGGCTTTTCGAGTCCGCGCCGGCGCTCACGGTAGTTCTAGACCGGGACCTGCGGATCGTGGCGGCGAGCGACGCGTATCTCGAGGCGACGATGACGCGGCGCAGCGAGATCATCGGCCGGGATGTGTTCGAGGTGTTTCCGGCCAATCCGGCGGACGGGCAGGGCGAGGGGGCGGAGGGGGCGCGGGGGGCGCTGGAGCGGGTGCTGAGGGAGCGGAAGGCGCAGAGGCTTTCGCTGCAGCGCTATGACGTGCCGCGGCCGGGGTCGCTCGGTGAGGTGTTCGAGCGGCGCTACTGGAATGCGGTGCTCTCGCCGCTGCCGGGGGAAGGCGAGGAGGTGGAGTACATCGCGTGCGTGGTGCAGGACGTGACGGACCCAGCGCGGGAGGCGCACCTGCGCAAGGTGCTGAACGTGGACACGATCGGGGTGGTGTTCTTCGATCCTTCGGGGAGGCTGATCTCGGCGAACGACACGTTCCTCGGCTGGAGCGGCTATAGCCGCGAGGAGGTCGCGACCGGGGGGCTGACGTGGGAGATGCTCACGCCGCCCGAGTACCACGCGGCGAGCCGAGCGCAAATGGAGCGCCTGCGCGCCACCGGGCGCATCGGGCCCTACGAGAAGGAGTACTTCACCAAGGGCGGCGGGCGGCGCTGGATGCTGTTCGCGGGGGCGAGGCTCGACGACGGGATGATCGTCGAGTACGTGCTCGACATCGGCGTCCGCAAGGCCGCGGAGCGGGCGCGGCGCGAGAGCGAGGAGCGCTACCGGACGCTGTTCGAGTCGATCGATTCGGGCTTCTGCGTCATCGAGATGCTCTACGATGCCGAGGGCCGGCCGCAGGATTACCGTTTCCTCGAGGTCAACCCGGCGTTCGAGCGCCAGACGGGACTGCACGACCCGACCAGCAAGACGATGCGCGAGCACGTGCCGGCGCACGAGCAGTACTGGTTCGACATCTACGCGAACGTCGCCGAGACCGGCGAGCCGATGCGCTTCGTACGGGAGGCGAAGGCGCTTATGGGCGGCTGGTACGAGGTATTTGCCTTCCGCGTCGGCGGAGCGGGCAGCCGCAGGGTGGGCATCCACTTCAACGACATCACCGAGCGCATGCGCGCCGAACGCGCGCTCAGCGAGGCGGCGCGGCGCAAGGACGAGTTTCTCGCCACGCTCGCGCACGAGCTGCGCAATCCGCTCGCCCCGATCCGCAGCGCGGTCTCGATCCTGCAGCTCCGCGAAGGCGGCGACGCGGAGCTGCACATGGTGGGCGAGTTGATCGACCGGCAGGTGCGCCACCTCGTGCGCCTGGTGGACGATCTCATGGACGTGAGCCGGATCACCTTCGGCAAGGTGCAGCTCCAGCGCACGCGCGTCGACCTGCGCGAGATCGCGCGCGATGCGGTGGCGACGAGCGAGCCGTTGATCACCGCGGCCGAGCATCGCCTCTCGCTCGAGCTCGGCGCGGCGCCGGCGTGGGTCGACGCAGACCGGGTGCGCCTCGAGCAGGTCGTCTCGAATCTCCTCAACAACGCGGCGCGCTATACGCCGCAGGGCGGCTCGATCGCGCTCAAGATCGGGCAGGAGGACGCCGAGGCGTGGATCGCGGTGGAGGACAACGGCGTCGGCATCGATCGCGCGCAAATCGAGAGGATCTTCGAGCCGTTCGTGCAGGTCGAGCGCCGCGACGCCGGTGGCTCGGGCGGGATCGGCATCGGCCTCGCGCTCGCCAAGGCGCTGGTGGAGCTGCACGGCGGCAGCATCCGGGCCGAGAGCGCGGGCCTGGGCCAAGGCAGCTGTTTCGTCGTGCGCCTCGCGCGCGTCGCGGCGCTCGAGTCGGTCGCGCCGGCCGGCGCCGCGCAGGCGCGCAGGAAGCCGCGCCGGCTGCTGCTGGTCGACGACAACTTCGACGCGGCGATGAGCCAGGCGCTGCTGCTGCGCCACCTGGGCCACGAGGTCGAGACCGCCTTCAGCGGCCCCGCGGCGCTCGAGAAAGCGAGCGCCTTCCGGCCGGAAGTGGTGCTGCTCGACATCGGCATGCCGGGCATGGACGGCTTCGAGGTGGCGCGGCGCCTGCGCGCCTCGCCGCTCGGACGCGATGTGATGATCGTGGCGCAGACCGGCTGGGGGCAGGACGTCGACCGGCGCCGCAGCCGGGAAGCGGGCTTCGACGCGCACCTCGCGAAGCCCGTCGACCTGGACGAGCTGATGCGGTTTATCTGAGACGAAAATCGCATCGGAAATCGGGGTCAGAGCCCGAATTCGTTTTCACGTACGTAAAAACAAATTCGGGCTCTGACCCCGATTTCCACTAAATGACGGCCACGCCTTGTATCTCGATCATGCAGCCGGGACGCGCGAAGCCCGAGATGGTGAGGAGCGCGCTGCACGGGTAGCGGCCGTCGGGGAAGTGCTCGCGCCGGATCTGCACGAAGCGGTCGCCGTTGCGCACGTCGTTGATGTACACGGTCATGGTCACCAGGTTGGTGAGCGAGCCGCCGGCCCGCTCCAGCGTCCGGTTGAG